>NZ_VPCK01000007.1:0-160889 GCF_013418255.1 Acinetobacter sp. YH12155 | reverse complement strand
ATAATTCAAGTGAATTTGTTTGAAAGAAGAACTTTAAAAGCTTTATTTTCACCCGATAAAATACCCATAAAACAAGAGGAAGCTCAAATGAGCTTCCTCTTGTGAAAAATTGTGGGACAGCAATGGCCTTAGGCGCCTTTTTTACTTCAGCTGAAATTAGCCTTGTTGACGAGCTTGTTGCTCTTTCAATAAGTCTTCGTAGCTGACTTGTTTGTCAGTCACTTTTGCAGCTGCAAGAATGTGATCAACCACCTGGTCTTCTAACACAACTGCTTCAATTTGAGCACGTTGCTGTTTGTCATTTTTGAAGTATTCAATTACTTCGTTTGGATCTTCATAAGAAGATGCCATGTCTTCGATGTAAGCATCAACACGTGCAGCATCCACTTCAAGTTTCGCGTCTGCTAAAACTTTGCTCACCAATACGCCAAGTTTTACAGATTTTTCAGCTTGTTCTTTGAACAGTTCGTCTGGAAGCATGCTTGAGTCAAATGCTTTCGCACCTTGCGCACCAAACTGCTGCGTGAACTGTTGGATCATTTGTTGACGTTGACGGTCAATTTCTTGCTTAACCATAGATTCTGGAACTTCGATTTCGTTCGCAGCAACCAGTGCATCAAACGTTGCACCTTTCACCTGGTTACGAAGACCGTTTTTCACTTCACGTTCCATGTTTTTACGAACGTCAGCTTTTAACTTTTCAACACCTTCTTCTTCAGTTAAACCAAAGATTTTTAAGAATTCAGCATCAACTTCTGGAAGTTTTTGTTTTTCAACTAGTTTTACATTGATTTTGAACTGAGCTGCTTTACCTGCCAGCTGTTCAGCTTGGTAGTCTTCCGGGAAAGTTACATCAATAACTTTCTCTTCGCCTTTTTTCATGCCCACGATGCCATCTTCAAAGCCCGGGATCATACGGCCAGAACCTAATACCAGTTTGAAGTCTTCAGCAGAACCGCCTTCAAATTTCTCGCCATCTACTGTGCCTTCGAAATCAAAAGTTACTTGCATGTCTTTTTTCGCCATGCCTTTGGTTTCAGCCCAAGTTGCGCGCTGCTTTTGCAGGTTTTCGATCATTTGATCTACATCTTTGTCGCTAACTTCAGATGCTTTACGCTCAACTTCCAGACCTTCGAATTTCACTTCAACTTCTGGATAAACTTCAACAGTCGCTTCATATACTAAAGCGTCGTCTTTCATTTCAGTTTTTTCAATATTTGGCATACCAACAGCATTGATTTTTTCTTGTTGGATTGCTTCAAATACGGTGTCACGAATGATGTCGTTTACAACTTCTTGATAGATACCCGCGCCATATTCACGACGTACAACGTTTACAGGCACTTTACCTGGACGGAAGCCGTTAATCTTCGCAGTTTTAGCTGTGCGTTTTAAGCGAGCTTCGAACTGCTCGTTAATACGGCTCGTCGGTACAGATACATTTAAACGACGGGCAACGCCCGAAACCGCTTCAGAAGTTACTTGCATGGCTTCCTCGATATTTAGTAATAACAGTTTTTAAAAAAGTGCCATATTATATGACAACATTTAAAGATATACAAAATAACAAGCGATCAGAACAATTTTTCGGCTTAAATTCTCCATATTCCCTTCGCTTTTTTTATCTATTGTCTAATATTTGTTGCAAATGATAAGTACTATCATTAATATTCAATAGTTTTTAACTCATATTTTTAACTATTCTTCTTATATCCCAATACTGGAATTCGGTTATGCGCACCTTTAACCTTCGCCCGCTTTCGCTCGCGATTCTTGGAATTTCTGCTAGTTCCGCATTTGCAAATACAACCACTGAAACAACAGCCGACCCGACACATCAATTATCCACAATTGTGGTCTCTGCGGCGGGTTTTGAACAAGATATTAAAAATGCACCTGCTTCTATTAGTGTGGTCACAAAAGAAGATATTGAAAAGAAAAATGCCACCAGTATTGCTGATTTGTTAGTTGATGTACCTGGTATTGATATTCGTGATGGTGTAGGCAAAACCTCCGGCTTAAATATTAAAATGCGCGGTTTAGGTAACGAATACTCTTTGATTTTAATTGATGGACGTCGCCAAACCACCTCTTCTGATGTTGCGCCTAATGGTTTTGGTGAATCGTCAAATGGTTACTTACCGCCTCTTTCATCAATTGAACGTATTGAGGTCATCCGTGGACCAATGGCAACCCGCTATGGCTCAGAAGCGATGGGTGGTGTAATCAACATCATCACCAAAAAAGTCAGTAATGAATGGAATGGCAATGTCACGGTTAGTGGCAATGCAATGGAACATAATGGTGAAGCTGATTCCTGGAAAACTAGCGTTGTTGTTAATGGTCCGATTATCAATGATCGACTTGGTATGCAACTACGTGGCTCATATTTAGACCGTCAACGTTCAGAGCGAGTACCTGGCTCAACAGGTCGTGATCCACGCCCAAGTAAAGCAGACAATTATGATGCAGGTGCTAAGCTTACTTACCAGTTAAATGATACAAATACTTTATGGATAGACGGCTTCCATTCCAGTCAAAAATATAAAAATGAAGACAACCGTTTAGGTAATATTGATAAACCTAACAAAGCAAATGGCTATAAAGATGAATTAGAGTTTAACCGTACACAAGTTTCTGTAGGACATGATGGTGACTATAGTTTTGGTCAATGGAAAACTTATGTTAGCCATACTGAAACAGAAACTATAGGCCGTACGATTCCTAATGGCACCTTCCCAAACAATGCATATGAAGGTCAAGATCGTACTTTAGAAAATACAGATTTAGTTGTTGACTCACACATTGTCATGCCTTTGGCAAATCACACCGTGACTGCAGGTGCTGAATATAAAGATGCAATAGTTGCTGATGATATTGCAGGTATTGGCCAAGAATTCTCTAAAGATTCCTGGTCGTTATACGCAGAAGATGAGTGGGCATTACGAGATAATCTCCGCTTTACCTTTGGGGGACGTTACGAAGATCACTCAGGTTTTGGTGGACAATTTAGTCCACGTGCTTACTTAGTTTGGAACACCAACGATATCTTCACTGTGAAAGGTGGTGTGAGTACAGGTTATAAAGTTCCATCTCCAAAAGCTTTACATGACGGAATTATTAACTACAGCGGACAAGGTGAAACTCCGACTTTAGGCAACTCAAACTTAAAGCCTGAAACTTCGATTAACTATGAATTAGGTTTTAATTTCCAACCTAGTGATCAATTAAATCTAACTGCAACAGCTTTCTTTAACCAAATTGAAGACAAAATTATATCTTCACGATTCAACTGCCCGGCCTCTCCTGAATGTGCCAATTTAGCTACAGGTGTGACCGAATACACACAAAGTGCCAATGCAGATGAAGCTGAAACAAAGGGTTTAGAAGTTAGCCTAAATTATTCAATATTGCCAGAATGGGATATTAAAACAGCCTATACGCTGATGGAAACTGAGATCACCAAAGGTAAAAATAAAGGCGCTTACTTCAGCAACGTACCAAAACACGCGCTGAATACGACCTCGACTTGGCATATTAACCCTGCTTTAGATATCTGGTTACAACACGAATATCGTTCAAGTAAAGACCGATTCCAGACCCAACCCAAAACACCAGCATCTGGACTTGGTTCTTCAGACTATCAAGAGTCTTTGATTTTTGGAGATAAATTTGCAGGCTATAACGTGTTTAACTTAGGTGCAAGTTATACAGTGAATGATCAGATCCGAATTAATATGGCGGTAAATAACTTATTAGACAAAGATTTTACTGAAGACAATCAAACCTACCAATATGATTCAACTGATAAGAGCGGTAATCCAATTATCGCCAGCGCAACTGCTTACAAATACTTAGACATTGCCTCTGGTATGTCTGGTACTTACCTCCCAGGCCGCAACTACTGGTTATCTATCTCTTATGACTTCTAACCCAGATTTCACATAAGAACCCAAAACCCTGCCCCGGCAGGGTTTTTTAATTCCAAAAACCGATCAAATTAAATCAAAAATACGATTATTCAAATATTCTTATTGATTTATTTCATTAAATACGAACACTCCATAAATATTTTCTTAATTGTTTAGCTTGTTTTAACCAATTTTCATATTGTTACTGAGAATTATTATCACTAAAATTCGCATTACTTATTGAACACATACAATAAGTCCATCATTACTCTGCATTTGAACTGCGCACTCAAATCATTGTGGTAAGGGAATTTTGTCATTCATATCAGGAAATACACCACCATGGCACAGATTAAGAGCCGTAAACATCAACGCACTGCATCATTCGTTGCCCTTGCAGCCACCCTGCCGCTCATGGCACATGCAACCACAGCAACCGAAGAAGTCACCCAGCTTCCTGAAATCACGGTGAAATCTCAGGCTGAAAATAAATATAAAACCAATCAGCTCAGCTCCGCGAAACAGACCCAGCCACTGGTCGATACCCCACAAACAGTTTCTGTTATTAATCAAACCTTATTAAAAGAACAAGGCGCGACGTCACTGGTTGAAGCGCTACGCAACACCCCGGGCATTACCTTACAAATGGGTGAAAACGGCAATACCAGCGCCGGCGATACCTTCCAGATGCGTGGTTTCTCAACCCAAACCTCTACCTATGTCGATGGTATCCGTGATTTGGGCGCAGTCAGCCGCGATGTATTTAACCTGGAACAGGTCGAAGTCGTGAAAGGCCCGGCCGGTGCAGAAGCCGGTCGTGGTTCAGCATCCGGTTATATCAACCTGGTCAGCAAACTGCCACATCTGCAAAACAGTAGCGAAGTCTCTGCCAGCTACAATACCGCAGAAAATGCCCGCCTCTCGGCCGATATCAACCAAGCCATCAATGACAATACCGCTTTTCGTCTCAATGTCATGGGACAAGAAGGGGGCGTGCAAGGCCGTGATGTGCTCGAACACAATAGCTATGCCATTGCCCCATCTGTTGCCTTTGGCCTGAATACTCCGACCCGCCTGTATTTATATTCACAGCACGTCCGTCAACGTAATATCCCTGATGGCGGTATTCCAACCATTGGTATGGAAGGCTTCTGGAATGCCAATCCGGATATTGCCCAAGCTGGCAAGGTTAATCGTGAAAACTATTATGGCCATGTAGATGATTACGAAGATGTCGATGCCGACATGTTCACCGCGAAAATTGAAAGTGATCTGGCAGATAATCTAAAACTGACTAATATCACCCGTTTGGGTCAAACCCAGATGAACCGAGTCCTGACCGGGATTAACACCATTTCTGCACATGATTCGACCAATCCAGCCGACTGGACCATCAGCCGTTCACGTCAGGGGGTTGATCAGGAAAATAAAATTCTGGCCAACCAGACCACTTTAAATTTGAACCTGAAAACCGGTGCTATTGAACATGATGTGGTAGCTGGCCTGGAATTTTTAAAAGAGCAGCAATACACCCGCAATCTGGCCACCCAAATGCCGGATGAGCCTGCAGTATCCACCACTGAAGCCAACCTGTATAACCCAAACCCCAATGATCCAATGGCCGACCTGATCTATAACGGTGCTTATAGCGATGGTGAAACCCAGACGGCTGCGGCTTATCTGTTTGATACCTTAAAGTTTGGCGAACGCTTCCAGTTAAACGGTGGAGTACGGGTAGATTATTACGAAACTGACTATCAAGGCCTGTCCTTACCTCGCGGCACAAATGCCCTTGTAGCTTCAGATATCAGTGCACATGACACCCTGCTGAGCTGGAAACTTGGCGGTCTGTACAAACCAACTGCTTACAGCAGCGTTTATGCTTCTTATGGCAAATCCTTAACCCCACCGGGCAGCACCAACTTTGTGATGTCTGAGTCGGGCATTAACAGTGCAGCGGCAGAACCGCAAGAAACCCATCATTATGAACTGGGTAGCAAATGGGATCTGCTTGATGGTCGTCTAGCCCTGAATGCCGCAGTCTATCGCACGGAAAATGAAAACCAGTTTACCCAGGATGCGATTACCCAGGAATCCATCCAGGAAGGTAAAACTATTGTCGATGGGGTTGAGCTGAGTGCAGTCGGCCAGATTACCGATGCCTGGAATATTTCTGCCGGTGTGGCGCATATGAAAACCAAACAGGAAGATCAGCAAAGTTTCCGTGACAATGTCATGACCCGTACCGATAGCGTGCGCTGGTCACCGGAATGGACCGCCTCATTATGGACCACCTATGACATTGCCGGCTTTAAACTGGGTCTGGGTGCACGTTATGTCGATGAGCAAAAACGTGTCGTCACCGACAGCACTGCTCCAGCCAATATGCCAAGCATTCCAAGCTATGTGGTATTTGATGCCATGGCCGGTTATCAGTTCAATGAGAATGCCTCACTGAACCTGAATGTCTATAACCTGGCAGATGAAGAATACATCAGCACCTTGAACAACGGCGGTTCGCGTATGACGCTTGGTCAGGAGCGCAGTGCCAGCCTGACCTTTAACTATAAGTTCTAAGTTTTATTTTGTTCTGTTGAAGCAGCATTTATCTGAAATGCTGCTTCATTTTTTATTTGGCTTTATGATGACAGACAGCGCTCTGTCTGAAGGATGATTCAAGTCTCATGATGCTGCATGTTCCTCAAGTTCTCAGTAAAGCGGCCGTGGCTGACATTCGTCAGCAGCTTAACCAGCATACCGCCTGGATTGATGGCCAGCACAGTGCCGGGCCACAGGCCAAGAAAAGCAAACACAATCTGCAATTTGACCCACAGCATCTGGTGTATCCAGCGCTGGCTGAACAGATTGAACAGGCACTGAGACAGCATCCGCTGGTACAATCTGCGACCTTAGCCAAACATATTCTACGGCCAATGTTTAACTGCTATCAGCAGCAAGGGACGTATGGCAATCATGTCGACAGCGCCGTGCATTATTCGGCTGCACATCAGCAGCTGATTCGTACTGATGTTTCCATGACCTTATTTTTGTCTGAACCGGAAGAATATCAGGGCGGTGAACTGGTGATTGAAGACACTTACGGGGCTCATGAAGTCAAGCTGGATGCCGGTGATGTGATTCTCTATCCTGCCACCAGCCTGCACCGGGTAGAACCGGTCACTGCCGGGCGGCGCATTGCCGCCTTTACCTGGGCACAAAGCATGATTCGCGATGACTGGCAGCGCAGCATGCTGTTTAATCTGGATATGACCATTGGCCAACTGCGTCAGCAACTTGGCGATAATGAACAAGTGCTGCAACTGACCGCGCATTATCATAATCTGCTGCGTCAATGGGGCGAACTATGATGCCTGCCCAGCCACTGCCGCCACTTACCCAGATTCCAGCCTATCTGCAAACCATTGCTGACTATGAAGCTCAGGCCAGCAAACATTTAACGCCGGCCACCTGGCACTATTTACAAGGCGGCGCCATGGATGAGCGCAGCCTGCAACAGAATCTGGACCAGTTTCAGCAGCTGCAACTGCTGCCCAGAATGCTGCGTGACCTGAGCCAAGGCCATACCCGCTGCGAACTGTTCGGGCAGGAATTTCCCCATCCAATTTTTCTAGCCCCGGTTGGCCATCAGCAACTGTTTCATCCACAGGGTGAACTAGCCACTGCCCTCGCAGCAGAAGCGGTGGGCAGTAATCTGGTCCTGAGTCATTTAAGTACTACCGATCTGCGTGAAGTTGCGCCAACAACCTCTCTTAAATGGTTTCAGCTGTATTGGCAAGGCAATCGCGAACAATCGCTGGCACTGGTGCAACTGGCAGAGCAACAACAGTTTAAAGCCATTGTGGTGACCGTCGATTCACCGCATAGCGGCGTTCGTGACCGTGAACGTCGGGCCGGTTTTCAAGTGCCGGCGCATCTGCCTCATCCGCATCTATCTTCCTTTACATCCCCCATCCTCAGGCCAGAGCAACATCCCCTGTTTGATGGTCTGATGCAACAGGCACCGACCTGGGAAGATATCGCCTGGCTGGTACAGCAAACGTCTTTACCGGTGCTGCTCAAAGGCATTGTGCATCCTGAAGATGCTCAACTGGCATTGCAATACGGTGTACAGGGACTGGTCATTTCCAATCATGGTGGCCGGGTGCTAGATGACTGCATTAGCCCACTGACAGCTCTACAGATGATACGCGCACAACTGCCGGCAAATTTTCCCTTAGTGCTGGATGGTGGCATCCGCCGCGGCTCCGATATTTTTAAGGCGCTGGCCTTGGGCGCATCCGCCGTGCTGATTGGCCGGCCGTATATTTATGGTCTGGCAGTAGCCGGTGCGTTAGGTGTGGCGCATGTGATTAAAATTTTGCAGGAAGAACTGGAAGTGACCATGGCTTTAATGGGAACGGCGCGCCTGCAAGAGATCAATAGTCGCTATATTTTTCACAAAAACCAGATCCAGTGAAATTTTTTATCTCCACAACCTTTAATGATGCAAATTAAGAGAATAATTTCCACTTCAGTTGGCTTATATTTATCTTAGGAATTTGCAAGACCGCGAACGGTACCAGCCAGGTAGCAACTCTTTCTGAGAATGTGGACTGATCCTAATATTTTCCGGAAATACGCTTGTAAATTGATACCATAGATACCATCTATATAAGTAGTACGTTGCTTTTTTATAAGCTTAAGCAACCCATGCTTCACAAGGAGTTACCTCATGATGTTGGCTGATCCAAGTAAAAAATATCGTCGCATGTATCAACGTGTTGACTTGCCAGACCGTCAATGGCCGAATAACGAAATTACAAAAGCGCCTATCTGGATGAGCACCGACCTGCGTGATGGTAACCAGGCAATTTTCGAACCAATGAGCATTGAACAGAAGTTCAAAATGTTCCAGATGTTGGTGAAAATTGGCTTTAAGCATATTGAAATTGGCTTCCCGTCTGCTTCACAAATTGACTTCGATTTCACCCGTAAATTGATTGAAGAAAACCACATTCCAGATGATGTGTATATCGAGGTTTTGGTTCAGGCACGTGACCATTTGATTCAGCGTACCTTTGAAGCATTGGAAGGTGCAAAACGCGCGATTGTACATATCTATAACTCCAACTCGCCAACCTTCCGTCAAAAAGTCTTGAATGTTGATGTCGCGGGTGCCAAACAGTTGGCCATTAACGCTGCTGAAAAAGTGAAAGAATACGCAGCGCAATATCCTGAAACCGACTGGATTTTCCAGTACAGCCCGGAATGTTTCACCGCAACCGAATTGGAAGTGGCTAAAGATGTCTGTGACGCCGTGACTGAAATCTGGGAAGCTTCTCCTGAAAACAAAGTCATCTTAAACTTGCCTGCGACTGTAGAAGTTTCGACTCCAAACGTATATGCCGACCAGGTCGAGTGGATGCACCGCAACATCAAACGTCGTGACGGGGTGATCATCTCTGTTCACTGTCATAACGACCGTGGCTGTGGTATTGCTGCCTCTGAATTGGCGATTATGGCCGGTGCTGACCGTGTTGAAGGTTGTGTGTTTGGTAACGGCGAGCGTACCGGTAACGTTGACGTGGCAGCAATTGCCTTGAACATGTACACCCAGGGCGTGGCACCAGAATTGGATTTCTCCAACATCAACGAAATTATTGCGACCGTAGAAGAATGTACCGGTTTACCTGTGCATCCACGTCATCCATATGCCGGTGATTTGGTGTTCACGGCGTTCTCGGGTTCACACCAGGATGCGATTAAAAAAGGCTTTGAATACCAGAAAAACGAAGAAATCTGGGATATGCCTTACTTGCCAATCGATCCGAAAGACTTGGGCCGTGACTATGATGCCGTGATTCGGGTGAACTCGCAGTCAGGTAAAGGCGGGATTGCTTACTTGTTAGAATCGAACTACAACGTGGTGTTGCCGCGTCGTGTACAAATCGAGTTCTCGCAAGTGGTGCAGCAAGTGACCGATGAAGAAGGCACTGAAATTTCAGCACAGCAAATCTGGTCATTGTTCCAGCAAACCTATGTCGATGCCAAAGATTCACATTATTCTGCCAAGAGCTATAAATTGTCTGATGACAATGGCAAACAGGTAATTGAACTTGAAGTGGTGGTGAATGGCTCGACACAGCAGTTGCGCGGTGAAGGTAACGGTCCGATCTCGGCCATTTTGGATGCCTTGCAGTTACCAATTGATGTCTTGAACTATGAAGAACGCGGCATCAGCTCGGGTGCCAATGCCAAAGCCTTGGCCTTGGTTGAGTTGCAGGTGAAAGGTACCGGTAAATCTGCCTTTGGTGCCGGGGTGCATGACAACATTGTGACTTCATCCATTGAAGCCATTATTGCCAGCACTAACCGTCTGATTGATCAGGGCGTATTAAGCAAAGAACAATTGGTTGCTGCTGCCGTTTAAGCACATAAAGTACTTTAGAAAGGATACCCCAAGTGGTATCCTTTTTATTTATTCATTCTAAAGATTCTAAGGCGAATTATTCCTGTGTCTTTCCCTGCTAACTCTGTGGGTGTCGTAACGCCACAACAGTTTCAATTTGAAGAGCCGTTAGAGCTGGAATGTGGACGCATTCTGCCACGTTTTGAACTGATGGTTGAAACTTACGGAAGCTTGAATGCCGACAAATCCAATGCCATTTTAATCTGCCATGCCCTGTCCGGGCATCATCATGCGGCGGGCTATCATCATGAAGATGATAAAAAGTCTGGCTGGTGGGACAGCTGTATTGGTCCGGGCAAAGCCATTGATACCTCTAAATTCTTTGTGGTGGCACTGAACAATATTGGCGGCTGTCATGGTTCGACCGGCCCGACCTCACCCAACCCGGAAAATGAAAACCGCCCTTATGGTCCAGATTTCCCGCTGGTGACGGTGCGTGACTGGGTCAAAACCCAGGCCATGCTATCAGACCGCTTAGGCATTCAAAAATGGTATGCAGTAATTGGCGGTTCTTTGGGGGGCATGCAGGCCTTGCAATGGTCGGTTGATTATCCGGACCGTCTGGAAAAATGTGTGATTATTGCCAGTGCGCCAAAACTCTCGGCACAGAATATTGCCTTTAACGAAGTCGCGCGTCAGTCGATTCTTTCAGATCCTGATTTTCATCATGGCCGTTATCTGGAACATGACAGCTATCCAAAACGTGGCCTGATTCTGGCACGGATGGTCGGACACATCACCTATCTGTCTGAAGAAGCCATGAAGCAGAAATTTGGCCGTGACCTGAAACTGGGCAAATTCATGTACGGTTTCGATGTCGAGTTTCAGGTGGAAAGCTATTTGCGCTATCAAGGTGAACAGTTCAGCCGTAACTTTGATGCCAACACCTATTTAATTATGACCAAGGCGCTGGATTATTTTGATCCGTCGCGTGAATACGAACAGTCGCTGGTACAGGCCATGGCCCATACCCAATGTCAGTTCCTGGTGATTTCATTTACCACCGACTGGCGTTTCTCGCCTTCGCGTTCGCAGGAAATTGTCGATGCGCTGATTAGCAACCATAAACCAGTCAGCTATTTAGACATTGATGCCGAACAGGGCCATGACTCCTTCCTGTTCCCGATTCCGTTATATGTCAAATCTTTAAGAGCATTTTTGGGAGGTGCTGAACACCTCAAGGCGACCCCGCAGGAGGCTGTGTAATGCGTATTGATCAGCAACTTGCCGAAAAGTGGATTAAACCCGGTTCCCGCGTTTTAGACCTTGGTTGTGGTGATGGTGAACTGCTGGCCCACATGAGTAAAAAGCACAATATTCGTGCTTACGGCCTGGAAATTGACCAAGAAAAGATTGCAATTGCCGTCAGTCGGGGGTTAAATATCATCCAACAAGACTTAAACCTCGGTTTAAGCCGCTTTGCCGACCAGTCTTTTGACTATGTGGTCATGGCACAAGCCTTGCAAGCTGTAGATGCACCTGACGTATTATTGCGTGATATGGTGCGTGTTGGAAAACAGGCGATTATTACCTTTCCGAACTTTGCCCACTGGAAGACCCGTTCTTTCCTGGCACTGAAAGGGAAAATGCCGGTTTCAGAAGCTTTGCCGTATATGTGGTACAACACCCCGAACATCCACCTCTGTACTTTCCGTGATTTCGAAGCACTCTGTGCTGAAAACAATATCCGTATTATTAATCGACTCGCTGTGAATGGGGATCAACAAGTTAGTTTACTCAGTAAACATATCCCGAATCTGTTTGGTGAAGTCGCAATTTATCGAGTGAGCGCTCTATGAAAAAATTATTATTAAGCACGACGCTACTGGTTGGACTTTTTAGCCTGCAGGCGCATGCAGATTACGTGGCACCAGGCAGCTCGGTGTCGAGCCAGGCCGCCCAGTATTCGGTGATGGACATTCAAGGTCTGATTAAAGCCGCCAAAGCCGGTCAGGCCGGTGCGCAGTTCTATCTGGCAACCAAATATCTACATGGTCAGGATGTCGCCAAAGATGAACGTCAGGCCTTTGCCTGGTATAAAGCCGCTGCCGATCAGGGACTGTCTTCAGCCCAACTGAACGTAGGCCGTATGCTGGCCGATGGCATTGGCACCAAAAAAGATGAAGTCCTGGCCCGTCAGTATTTTGAAAAAGCGGCCAGCCGCGGTGATAATCGCGCCAGCTTTAACTTGGCGATGATGGAAGAGAAAAAGAAAAACTATATGGGTGCTTATCAGTGGTATGAACTGTCTACCCGTGATGGCATGCTCGACAATAAAGTGATTTCTTTATCTGAAGGCAAAAAAACGGCTTTAGCTGCCAACCTGACCCAGGAACAGATTCGTCAGGCGCGTGACCGTGCCGACAAATGGATTCAGGCGCAATAAGCCAGGTTCAAAAACACTAGCACCTTCGGGTGCTTTTTTCATGCCTGCTGTCTGGTGGTTTTCGGTTAAACTAGCCGGCATGTTTTCAATCATGAGTAATTCGAGATGACTGCACCTGCTTGGCTCTCTCAAGGCACCCTGGTTCTGGCCAGCAATAACAAAGGCAAAATTGCGGAATTTGAAAAACTGTTTGCAGAACTGAATTTACCGGTTGATGTCATCCCGCAAGGCCAGCTTAATATTGAAGATGCCATTGAAGATGGCCTGAGCTTTGTTGAAAATGCGATTATTAAAGCGCGTCATGCCTCTAAAATTTCTGGCAAACCCGCGATTGCTGATGATTCCGGGATTTGCGTACCGGCACTGGACGGCGCACCGGGAATTTACTCTGCCCGTTATGCCGGCGCACATGGCAATGATGCCGCCAATAATGAAAAACTGCTAGCAGACTTACTGCCTTTACGCAAAGATGGAACAGCGATTGAAGGTATGTTTGTTTGTGTGCTGGCCCTAGTGCAGCATGCCGAAGATCCATTGCCACAAATTTTCCAGGGCATCTGGCAAGGTGAAATTCTGGATGCACCACGTGGTGAAAATGGTTTTGGTTATGATCCACTGTTCTGGTTACCGGAGCTGGGTATTTCCAGCGCCGAGATGAGCAAGGAAGAAAAAAATAAGATCAGCCATCGAGGTCAGGCGATGCAGCTGTTTAAAGCGAGTTTGGAGAAGTAACATCCTTTTAAAACTCCTCCCTTTGAAAAAGGGAGGCTGGGAGAGATTCTTCTATACATCTTTCTTCTGACGCTAAAATATTGCTCATTTCTACAAAGGGTTTCCGTAAATCCCCCTCTTTAATAAAGAAGGACTTTCAAAAACTTTTATACCCTCTCTCTAACTCTCTCCCAAAGGGAGAGAGAACTTTTTGATTTATAAACCCGGCACCACCGCATGCATCACCACGCCATATACGCCAATCAAAATCGCACTGGCAATCGTTCCTGAGGCAATATATTTGGCAGAATCACCGGTACCCTGATAATGGGTTTCTAGCGCCACAATATTGGCAGCCGGTGGCAGCAGAAAAAACATCAGCATCACGGCGTATATCAAGCCCTGCTGCGGAATGGGTAAACACCAGTACGCCACAGCACATAGCAATAAGGCCAGTGGAATACGTGCGACCAGTAAACCCAGGCTGCGCTTTAAGTCAGCCCAGCCAATCCGGACTTTACTCAGCCACATCCCCAGCACGCACATGCCGGCAAAGGTCACCAGTACTTTATTGCTTTGGTAAATCACTTGCACCCAGGTCTGATGTTCAAACTGGCTCACATCCCAAAAAGACAGAATACCCGCCAGACTCAGGGCAATCACCGGCGGTGAAAGCAGCACATTTTTAACAATAAACTTTAATTCTTGCTGGGTCTGGCTCACCGCCATCACCGCACAAACATTGCCAAATAAGGATCCGCCAATATACAGCGCTACAATAATACTGCTGGCCGCAGGTCCAAACAGAGCCAAGGCAAAGGGAAAACCCAGCCAGGCCCCATTTAAATAACTGAAGCACAGTGCGATCAGTTTATCTTTTTGCAAGATATAAAAGACTGCAAAGAAAAGGATGGAACTGATCAGACTAAAACCAATCAGCCACAAGCTGCCGTCCTGATAAAACACCATGTTGTAGATAATCAGTAACGGAATAAACAGCCGGGCCAGCAACATCGCTAGCACCGGACGCAACGGCTTTAAATACGCGACCCCGAAGTATCCAATCAGAAATGAAATTAGCGGAAGCAGCAGCGCCATGCGGGTACACAGGAAGGCAGAAAAGTGGTGATTATCCTAACATAATTGATGGCGAAACATGCTTTTAGCCCATCTGCTGTCTTTGAATCGCAATATTCCTGTCACCTCGCTGTCATCTAGACCTGTTGAGATATGTCTTGAATTAAAAAGAGGTAAATATTATGGCTGGTTTATCGATCTGGCACGTTCTGATTTTTGCAATTGTGGTGATTCTTCTGTTTGGTACATCTAAACTGAAAAACTTAGGCAAAGATGTGGGCGGTGCGGTTAAAGACTTTAAAAAATCAATTAAAGATGATGAAACGACCACTGCGGCCCTGAACGAGCCACGGACCATTGAACATCAAGCGACATCATCTGATGTTAACACGACTGTAAAACAATAATTTTTCAGGTAATTTTGTTATGCTCAATATTGGAATGACGGAGCTGCTGTTTTTCGGCATCATTGCATTATTGGTGCTGGGTCCAGAAAAGCTGCCTGAAGCTGCACGTTTTGTTGGAAAGTGGTACGGCAAAATTAAACGTACCATCAGCAATGTGCAAAATGATATTGATCGGGAACTTCGACTTTCTGAACTGCGTGAACAGATGCAACAGGAAATGGCACGTATTCAGGAACTTGAGCAAAAAATGCAATCTCAGATGCATGAGCTAAAACAACAAAAAATATTCGCGGAAGAACAACCGAACCAGACCGCTGCAACGGATAATAAAAATTTGCCGACGCGTTATACCTTTATTGCCCCGCAACCTTCGCTGTTGCTGCGTCCTCAGCATCAACCGCTAAATTCGGCTGAAGCTATTCCTCCGACCACGTCACAATTTACCGATTATAAGGTGGCTGTATGAGTCAAAGTTCTCCTTCTCAATTGCCAGCGGCGACAGTGGGCGAGCAGGCTGCTTTAGAAGAAATGCCGATCACCAAACATCTGGTGATTCTGCGCAAGCATCTATTTAAAATTGTGGGTCTGGTCATTGCGCTGTTTTTCTGCTTATTGCCTTTTGCCAATCGCACCTATCAGATTTTATCTGAGCCGCTGCGTGCGCAGTTGCCGACCTCATCGACCATGATTGCTACCGATGTCACGGCCACCTTTATGGCACCGTTTAAGCTGAACTTTTTTGTGGCATTGATGATTGCGATGCCGTTTATTATTTATCAGCTGTGGGCTTTCGTAAAACCGGCATTATATGAAAAAGAGAAAAGTCTGGCGCTGCCATTGCTCATAAGCAGTATTGCCCTGTTCTATATTGGGATTTCATTTGCTTACTTTATTGCACTGCCGTCAATTCTGCACTTTTTCATCAGTGTGTCACCGGAAACAGTTGCCCCGATGACCGATATTAATAGCTATCTGACTTTTTGTTTGAAACTGTTTTTGGTGTTCGGATTTACCTTTGAAATTCCGATTATTACCCTATTGCTGATTTTAATTGGTGTGGTTAGTACCCAGCAGCTGGTCGAAAAACGTCGCTTTATTATTGTCGGCTGTTTCTTTGTTTCGATGTTTGTTACCCCACCGGATGCGCTGTCGATGATTATGCTGGCCATTCCAATGTGGATGCTATTCGAATTGGGCTTATTTGCTGGCAAGCTGATTGAGAAGCGTCGGCTGACTGCAGAATAGGTTTTTACAAACCTGATTAAAAAAGAGCAGCTCCGGCTGCTCTTTTTTATTTCAATAAAACATTGTTCTCATTTAACTTTTTTGAAATATTTTCTTCAAGGTACTGTCATATTGACTCGCTAAGTTGTTAGCAACTTTAAAACAACTCAGCTAATTTTGCTAGGGAACAACATGACTGATCAACATTACCTTGATGAAAATTATGATATGAACGATTCGGGGAACCCAGAATTCTTTGAATTATTAAACAAACAAATGAATCGTCGCGATTTAATTAAAAAGACTGCAGGTGGGGCTGTCGCAATGACACTGGCTGCAAGCTTAACAGGTTGTGGTAGTGATGATAACGATAACAACAATAGTGCACCTCCAGCGACAGAAACACCGAATCCGGATGTAGATTTAACGACTCGTCCTTCATCACTTTCATTTACGCCAGTTGAAAAACATACTCGCAGTGAATTTACAGTACCTGATGGGTATGATTTTAAAATTCTTCATGCGGTAGGCGATCCACTGAATTCACGTCTTCCAGTCTGGGATGAAAACAGAATTCCAAGCGGGATCTCTTATGACCGCCGTGTAGGTGATAACCATGACGGTATGACCTTCTTTGGTATGAATCCATCTACCTTAAAATATGATGCCAATGAATCAAACCAAGGTTTATTGGTTATGAATCATGAATATATCCAGCGTTCTGACCTTCACCCTCGTGGTTCAAGCTTCAGTGCCTCAAGCATTACTGAAGATGAAGCATTCCGTGAAGTGAATGCGCATGGTGTATCTATTGTTGCAATCAATAAAAACCCGGTAACCCAAGCAATTAGTGTAGATTTAGACTCACCATTTAACCGTCGTATTACTGCCGCAACTGTAATTGATTTTGCTGGTCCAGTACGGGGTCATGATCTGGTAAAAACTGCATTTAGTACTGATGGTACATCGACACGCGGTACAATTAATAACTGTGGTAATGGTTATACACCTTGGGGAACTTACCTGACCACAGAAGAAAACTTCAACCAATATATCGCTCGTCAAGGCGATGTACGTGATGCTGAAACTGAATATGCAATTGGTACCCGTTACCGTATGGGTTCAAATGCTTCAGGTTATAACTGGCAAAGTATTACTGATCCGCAACTGACCGAAGACAAAACGTTATTCAGTCGCTGGAACAGTATCGTCAGTGGCACCAGTGCAACACGTGACTTCCGTAACACAGTCAATACTTTTGGCTGGATTGTAGAAATCGATCCATTTGACAACCGTCAACGTCCAGTAAAACGTACTGCTTTAGGTCGTTTTGCGCATGAAGACTGCCGTGTCAGCCGCGCGATTCCTGGCCAGCCACTTGCTTTCTATATGGGTGATGACTCTACTGGCGAATATATCTATAAATTCGTATCAGATGCAGTATGGGATCCTAAAGATGTCAACGGTGGTTATGCCGCTGGCGACAAATATATGAACAGCGGTAAATTCTACGTTGCTAAATTTGACTTTAATGAAGCAACGGGGGAAGCCACGGGTGAATGGTTAGAACTTTCTATGTCTAACCCAAGTATCACGGCTTATGACCGTTATAAGTTTAAAGACCAAGCTGACATTTTAGTTCACGCACGTATTGCTGCCGATGCTGCTGGTGCAACCAAAATGGACCGTCCGGAATGGGTTGCAGTAAATCCAGAAAATGGCGAAGTTTATGTTACTCTGACCAATAACTCTTCACGTGGCAGCAGCTATCCAACAGATGCAGCAAACCC
Organism: Acinetobacter sp. YH12155; assembly: GCF_013418255.1. NCBI lineage: Bacteria > Pseudomonadati > Pseudomonadota > Gammaproteobacteria > Moraxellales > Moraxellaceae > Acinetobacter > Acinetobacter sp. YH12155. The sequence goes on along the minus strand of NZ_VPCK01000007.1, from coordinate 142,914 downwards.
ACGCCGTTATGCCGATGATGATGATGCATCAGGTCGCTTACGTGGCAATATCAATGGTCACATCATTCGTTTCCGTGAACCGGATGCTGATGTTACCGCAACAACATTCACTTGGGATATCTACCTGTTCGGTGCAGAGTCTGACTCTATCGAAGGCGTTAACCTTTCTGGCCTAACCGATGCCAATGACTTCTCTAGTCCGGATGGTATGTGGTTTGACCCACGTGGTGTGCTTTGGATTCAGACTGATGATGGTGCTTATACAGATACTACAAACTGTATGATGCTGGCATCGTTACCAGGTGCTGTGGGTGATGGTTCTGTACAGAATGCCAAGTCTGGAGATGGAACTCAAAAAACACCTACAGGTGCCATTTTAGATGATTCAAAATTACGCCGCTTCCTGGTTGGGCCTAAAGGCTGTGAAATTACCGGGGTAACCATGACACCTGACTACAAAGCGATCTTTGTCAACGTACAGCACCCAGGCGGTACTTGGCCTGCAAACCAGCCGGGTCATCTGATCAGTACCGGCCGAGGTTCACGACCACGTTCTGCAACAGTTGTAATCACACGTAAAGATGGTGGTGTCATTGCAGGTGAAACTTTAGAACCATCTAAAGCTTAATCCTTCTTACACTTAAAAATACCGGCTTGATGCCGGTATTTTTTATTTCTGTAGTGGAATATTCAGCTCCACGATCTGTCCGGCGGTTTCACCCTGCTGGCTTTTCTCTAACCAGTGCCATTGCTGAGCATTTAATCTTAAAATATTGGAACAGCGTGTACCATACGCCGGACTCTGAATAAAGATCGATGACAATAACTCTTCTAGCTCGACAGAGATACCGGTTTCTGGCAATAAATCTGCAATCACCTTGCGTTCATCTTCCAGAATATCCCAGGCAGCATGCTGCAGATCTGCTTCTGGCATCTGGGCTTGCTGTAACATCGGTAAAAATTCCTGGGTAAAGCGTTTACGCAAATGGCCAGTTTTTTCCCAGTGCTCGCCCATTAAGCCATTGGACACTACATATACGCCTTTGGCTAGTACTTGCGGCGCTTCCCCTCGGTTACTCATATACACCGCCTGTTCCCGGTCGCCGACAAATAAATTAAAGCCGGCATAATCGCACTGGCGCGGCTCCAATGCTTGTGCAAAGCGAATTGGACTTAATTCAGATTCCAGAAAATCCTGAATCAGATGGCCGCGTGAGGTCGGATAATTGTGCTGATCCTGTCCATTACGAAAATTGGTAACAATGGCCCAGCGGCCTCTGGCGGTCACGCCCATCCAGGTGCCACCCGACTGCAAGTCCTGTCCGGCATAAATCGGGCTATTTTCCCAGGCATGCAACGCCGCAGTCGGACGCTGATAAAACTCATCACGGTTTGAAATTAAACATAAAGGCAACTCATCCAGAACCTGCCAGGCAAAGGCCACAATACACATAATTTCCTGCTCGCTATCTTTACACATTGAATGTACAACATTTTTCATCTTATTCAGCTAAAATCTGTGCAAAACAGAATGACAAGGAACAGGAATGCTGACCTATCCAAATATTGATCCGGTGGCGATATCGCTGGGTCCCTTACAAGTCCACTGGTATGGACTGATGTATTTACTGGCCTTTTTATTTGCCTGGGGTCTGGCCACCTATCGCGCCAAGCAGCGTGGCTGGACGCCGGACATGGTTTCGGACCTGATCTTTTACGGCGCGCTGGGTGTAGTCATTGGCGGCCGTGTCGGTTATGTGTTCTTTTATGGCTTTGAGCAGTTTCTGGCCAATCCGGTGTGGCTGTTTCAAGTCTGGACCGGGGGCATGAGTTTCCACGGTGGTTTCCTGGGGGTCATGCTGGCCATGCTGTTCTGGTGCAAAAAATACCAGATGACCTGGTTCCAAACCCTGGACTTTATTGCACCTTGTGTCCCGACCGGGCTGATGTTTGGACGTATCGGCAACTTTATTGGTGGCGAGTTATATGGCCGTCCGGTCACTGATCCAAACTTTGCACTGGGCATGATTTTCCCGACCGATCCACTACAGCTGGTACGTCATCCATCACAGTTGTATCAGGCGCTGTTTGAAGGGCTGCTGTTATTTATTCTGCTGTGGTGGTTCAGTTCCAAACCGCGTCCACGTATGGCGGTTTCGGCACTGTTCCTGATTGGTTATGGTCTGGCGCGTTTTGTGGTGGAATTCTTCCGCGAACCGGACAATGGTCAGCTATTTATTGCCTGGATGAGTAAAGGCCAATTCCTGAGTCTGCCAATGATTCTGGTCGGTCTCTGGATGATGTGGTACGCCTACCAGAAAAAAATCTATGACTGGGGCCCACAGAAAAATAGTTAAACCGGAGCGAGGCATTGGCCTCGCTTTTTTTATACCATTTTTGCTAAAGTGCATGCACCCTTGCACAATTCATCTGGTGGGCTATGCTCGAATTCTGGTTTAATCCCAACGTATCCGTACTGCAAAAACTCATGCTGTTTATTCTGATTGCAGTGGTCACCGGCGTTTTATACTGGATGCAACCGCTGGCCTATGATGCCATCCTGATGTTTATGGGCACCGGAATTATTTTTCTGATTTGCCGTTACTGCAAAATTCATTTTGCGGCACAACGTCCCACCGGTTTACTGTATCGCCTGCTGACCTGGATTCCGATTGCCCTGCTGTTGGCACTAATTTTCATGAATATGCAACAGGGTGAAATTTTATTACCGGGCGCACAAGGACTTGGCTTTATGGCTCTGGCAATTTGTCTGTTCTCGCCACTGTCATTGCTGCATCAACATCAGGATCAGGCATAAATGCTCAGTTTCTGGTATTCCGCGCGTTGTCATCGTCAGCTCAAACTGATGATCTGTATTGGTACCTGTCTGCTGATTTATCTGGCCTCGACGCAGGCACAGCTGCCACCGTTTTGGGTCATCCTCAGTCTGATTCTGGGCATGGGCTTACATCTGCTGTATCAATGGAGCAATCGTCGTTCCTGGCCAGAACATCAGCGCAGACTGATGTACGGGGGATTGAATCTGGCACCGCTGCTCCTGCTGGCCGTATTGCTGCTGTTTCTACCGAAAATGCAACTTTGGGCCATGGCCTTGCAAGCACTCGGCTTTATCTTGGTAGGACTGTTTATGGTGTCGATCTACCAGCAACGTGCCAAACGGTTTGACTCCTAAGCTTTACGTTCCTGTCCCATCTTTTGCATTTTAATAACCTGTGTAGCAGTTGCTGCACAGAAAACCGCGCTGAATTTACACTGCATACATGCCGAAACAGGAGCGCTAACAACAATAACCCGAATCCCGTTCAGCCTGCTTAGAATAACTGCAGTCTTTATGAAAATAATTCAGGAAGTTGTTTATGAATTCAGAACTGAACACCATTTCCGGTTTTAACCTGCAACGTTATTTGGGCACCTGGTACGAAATTGCCCGCTTGCCAATGCGCCATGAACCCGAAGACAGTACCGATATTTCCGCCATCTACAGCCTGAATGAAGATGGTAAAGTGCGCGTACAAAACCGCCGTCTGGATGGTCAGGGTCAACTAGATGAATCGACTGGTGAAGCCACCCCGGTCGATGCTGAACATGGCAAACTGGAAGTCAGCTTCTTGCCGGAAGGCCTGCGCTGGATTCCGTTTACCAAAGGTGATTACTGGGTTTTAAAACTTGATCCGGAGTATCAGACCGCACTGGTCGGTGACCCGAGCCGCAAATACTTATGGTTGCTGCATCGTCATCCACAGCTGGATGAAGCCACACAAAATGAATATCTGGCGCAGGCCAAAAGTCTGGGTTATGACCTGAGTGATCTGATTTACACCCCGCACACCGGCCGGCCAACCGCATAAGCTGCCACTATTTTGCTGAGGCATCTTTTTTAAGATGCCTTTTTTAATGATGATGAATATTCATCTCGGCCCGGCATCAATGTTATGATGGCTGCACTTTTATGTGCTCATTTAAAGCCAAGATCTTCAACACAGCCTGCCTTTTGCGCTGCAATGAAGGTCGACACAGGAGCCACATCACTATTTGATTGAGAGAATTTCATGCGCCAATATCTTGACCTGTTACAACATATCCTTGACCACGGCGGCGACAAAGGCGACCGTACCGGCACGGGAACCCGTTCTGTATTCGGTCATCAGATGCGCTTTGATCTGTCTCAGGGTTTTCCGCTGTTAACCACCAAAAAAGTGCATTTCCGTTCAATTGTGATTGAACTGTTATGGTTCCTGAAAGGTGATACCAACGTTCAGTATCTGCAGGACAACAAAGTTACGATTTGGGATGAATGGTCAACGGCAGAACAGACGGCGCGTTTCGGCCGTCCTGAAGGCGAGCTTGGTCCGGTATATGGCCATCAGTGGCGTAACTTTGGCGCCAGCAAAAATGCCGATAACAGCTATAATCAGGATGGTTTTGACCAGATTTCCTGGCTAATCAATGAGATTAAAACCAACCCGAATTCACGCCGTTTAATTGTATCGGGCTGGAATCCGCAGGAAGCCGGTCAGGTGGCATTACCACCTTGTCATACCCTGTTCCAGTTTTTTGTTCATAACGGCAAACTCTCTTGCCAGCTGTATCAGCGTAGTGCCGATGTCTTCCTGGGTGTACCATTCAATATTGCTAGCTATGCGCTGCTGACCCATATGATTGCCCAGGTATGTGATCTAGAGGTTGGTGATTTTGTCTGGACCGGCGGCGATACCCATTTATATGCCAACCATTTTGAACAGGCACAACTGCAACTCAGTCGTGAACCGCTGGGGCTGTGCCAGCTGAAACTGAACCCGGACGTCAAAGATCTGTTCGCGTTTAAATTTGAAGATATTGAAATTGTCGGTTATGAGTCACATCCGGCAATTAAGGCCCCGGTAGCGGTTTAAAGCCAATTAATTCCGGACAAATGCCCCATCCCCCTTTCATCGAGGGGGATTTTACATTTTAATAGGGTTAATTTTTCGCATGAGATATGGATGAAACAGCATGGCATTTCAAGGTTTAGAAGTTGTACACGTGGTGGCCATGGATCAGCAGCGCTGTATTGGAAAAGCCAATGATTTGCCATGGCATATTTCTGCCGACTTAAAACATTTTAAGGAAATTACCCAGGGCGGCGTGGTAGTGATGGGCCGTAAAACCCTGGAATCAATGGGTCGTGCCTTACCGAAACGTGTCAATTGGGTGATTACCCGAGATCCAAATTGGGCCTTTGAGGGCACCAAAGTCGCCTATTCAATTGAAGAAGCTTTAACTCAGGCCGTGGCTGATGTGCAGGCTTCAGAAAAGCCGGACAGTATTTTTATTATTGGCGGTGGTGAAATCTTTAAACAGACCATGGATATTGCCGACCGTCTGGAACTGACCCATGTCGAGCTGGATGTGCAGGGCGATGCACATTATCCGGAAATTCCGGCAGCGTTCCAGAAAGTCAGTGCCGAGCAACATTTGGATGACAAAACTGGCATTGCATTTGAGTTTGCCAGCTACCGAAAATAAAGCTTATTTTTCTGAATGAATTCATCAGCATGCAGACACCCCAACAGCCCGAACTGGCACAGCGTTTGATTCAAGGCAGTTTGCATGGCCTGTTTAGCCTGTTTGTAATTGGCAGCTCGATCTGGCTGGTGCTGATCCTGTGGTTTCAGCAGCCGTTTGGACTGCTGTTTAGCCGGATCCTGATTGGCCTGTGGATTGCCTTTGCCATGAGCATTCTGGGCATCTATATCAGCCGGCATCTGATTAGCCGTAAACTGGATGTGCTGATTTATCTGCTGGCGTTTCTGTGCAGCCAGCTCTGGTATTTTGGCCTGCCACCTCGCCAGGACCGCGACTGGAATCCCGAAGTGGCGCAGCTGTTACATTCCGAGCGTCACGGCGATCAGGTCATTCTGCACAATGTGCGTAACTTTAACTGGCACAGCGATGGTTCCTACGAGCAGCGCTGGGAAAGTCGCCATTATGACCTGAACCAGATTCGGGGCGTCAACATCATCACTTCCTACTGGATGGGACCACAAATTGCCCACACCCTGGTCAGTTTCGATTTTGCCAATGCCGCACCGCTGACTTTTTCGATTGAAATCCGCAAAGAACGCCATGAAGAATTTTCTTCGCTGGGCGGATTCTTCCGCAAATATGAACTGAGTCTGGTGGCAGCGGATGAAAAAGATATTATCTATACCCGCAGTAATATTCGCGGCGAACAGGTCTATTTTTTCCCGCTGAAGATGCCACGGGACATGCAAAAAGCCCTGTTTCTAGAATATCTGGCCAAAGCCGATGAACTGGCACAACAGCCCAAATGGTATAACACCCTGACCAGTAACTGCACCACCCTGGTCTTTGACATGGTGCAGGCAGTATCCAACCAGACCTTGCCCACCGATTATCGCCTGCTAGCTTCGGGTTATTTACCCAATTATTTGTATGATTTACAGGCGCTTGATCAGAGCTTGAGCATTGAAAGGTGGTATCAGCGCGCTTATATCAATCCGCGTGTGGAACAGCCGGGCCAGCTGGATAGTGCACAATTTTCAGCACTAATCCGGCAGGGTTTGCCCGCGCCATCCGCTCCTGGCGCTCCGTCAAATCAATGATACAATTTTAACTGGCGATCAAATTTAAAATTGGTTTAGATACATCCATCAGCTTTAAAATAAAGAGAAATCCATATGCTTAAACATCTTGCTGCCGTTGCCCTTTTAGGTTCAGCCCTAGTTTTTAGCGGCTGTGAAACTTTACCAACCCCGGGTGCTACCGTTGAAACTGCCAATCTTGTCCAGCTGCAAAACCGCACTTGGATTGTGACCCAGATTGGCAATACCGCGGTTCGCACCGAACCGACTGCCCACAATATTCCAAGCCTGCAATTTGATAGCGCCACCCAACGCGTTAGCGGTGCCGATGGCTGTAACCGGATTATGGGCAGCTACAGCGCCGGCCGTGACACGCTAACGCTAAGCCAAATGGCTGGCACCCGTATGGCCTGCCTCAACAGCAATGGCATTGATCAGAAATTCAATGAAGCACTGGCCAAAGTGACCCATTATCAGGTCTTTGGTAAAACCCTGAAACTGCTGGATCGTTATGGCAATTTGCTGATTCAGCTGGAAAGTGCCGTACAACCGCGTTAATACTGCACCGGCCTGCACCTTTGCAGACCTTTTTTATGAACGATTGAAAACAGAAGGCTGACCCTATGCAACAGGCAATTTTTGGTGGTGGATGTTTCTGGTGTACCGAAGCGGTATTTCTCCAACTGCGCGGTGTGGCCAAAGTGGTGAGTGGCTATGCCGGCGGCCAGATGGACAATCCAAATTATGAAGCGGTGTGCAATGGTGATACCGGCCATGCTGAAGTCATTCTGATTGATTTCGATGACAGTCAAATCAGCTATACCCAGCTGTTAAATGTGTTCTTTGCCACCCATGACCCGACCACGCTTAACCGTCAGGGCAATGATGTCGGCAGCCAGTATCGTTCGGTGATTTATTATTTAAATCCGGAGCAGCAGCAACAGGCCGAACAGATGATCCAGCAGCTCAAAGCCGAGGGCATTGCTGTGGTCACCGAAGTGACCGCTGCACCGCGTTTTTATCCGGCAGAGGCCTATCATCAGAACTTCTTTGCCAATAACCCGACGCAAGGCTATTGCAACTTTGTAATTCCACCCAAACTGATGAAGCTGCATAGCAAGTTTCAGGATTTACTCAAAGACTGAAACCAGGAAGGCTCGAAAAGCGCCATAAAAAAGGACTGTAATTGCAGTCCTCGTCGTCTGGGGAGGCGGTTAAGCCTGAACAAAAGTGCTCCAGACAAATTCCCGGGTTTTGCCCTGCAAACGCATACTTAACTGGTCATTGGCCTTTAAGGCACCCACCCCGGCCGGAGTACCGGTCATTACCACATCGCCCGGCTCCAAACTAAAACTGTGGCTAATTTCAGCCAGTAGCGCACCAATTTCAAAAATCAGCAGCGCGGTATGCCCCTGCTGACGCAGTTCGTCATTAATATGCAGCGTATAGTGCACATCTTTCCAGTCATTAATTTCTGCAACATCGACCCAGTCTGCCAGTACACAAGCCCCATCAAAGGCTTTGGCTCGTTCCCATGGATGGCCTTTCTGTTTCAGTTCATCCTGCAAGTCACGCAAGGTGAGGTCCAGCCCCAAAGTCACCGCCCCCACGGCCTGCAAGGCTTTTTGCGGATCGGTTTCTGCCTTTAAGGGCTGGTCAATACGCAGGCTGAGTTCACATTCATAATGACAGCTGCCCCAGGCCGGATTCCAGGCAATCCCGGCAGATAACGGACGCAGGCTGCTCGGCGGTTTGATAAACAGCACCGGACGATCAGGAACAGCATTGCCCAGTTCTTTGGCATGATCCGCATAACTGCGACCCACACAGACAATTTTCGATGGACGTGTATTCATGATCTTCCCTCTTATGATGTGATGGTTTTAACAGGCTTATTTTTTAAAGGTATTTTCAAACAGGGTCTGATCGGCTGTGCTTTCAAACACGCGTTTTGGCACAATAATCACCATGCGGTTTTTCAGCTCAATCATATAGGTCAGCTTGCCTGAAGCAAAATTCTGCACTTCGTTATAATGCACCACTTTGTCACGGCCATTGGCAGAAATCTCGGCATAATCCTGATACAGCGCAATGCCCTGTTCGCTTTTTCCAAACTGGTATTTGACAAACTGACGCTTAAACATCATCGGCAGGAACCAGTAGCGCATCAGCATCTGTAGCACCAGAAAAAATACCCCCAGCGCCAGATAGTAACGACCTACACCATCGAGGCCCAAATAAATGCCCCAGGCAATAATCCCGACACTGATTAACGGGGTAATAAAACGGGTAAACTGTTTTTTACCAAAGGTGGCCAGAGCAAAGCCATCCTGAGATTCTTCCAGATTTAAAAAATAACGTAGCGACAAGGCAGGCTTGAGTTCCGACATCGGCTCATCATCAAATCAGTTAAATTACGCTAAATATTACACCAGAATAGGTGATTTCCTTATTCTTTTTCTCGCCAGTGCTGTCATGATGCTGCACACACCATTCAAAAAATAACCCGATTCAAAACGGGATGATTCGCTCATCTCCACAGCAAAAACAGGATGTTTTATGCCACAGACGCACACCCGATTGATCGCCCTGCTTTGCAGTCTGCTGCTGCCAGTGTCTGCCTGGGCCAGTTTAGTTCGCTGGACAGGAAAAATGCCAGGCAGTTTACAAGGCTATGGCAGCAGTGCCGAGCAGCTGGCCGCGCTGACCGGAGATGGAATTCTGATTTATGCGCATGCCGCGCAACCGATTCAGCTGCCAACTTTCGCATCCACAAAACGCGGTAAATTTTATAGTGCTGCGGTGGTGCTGCCAGTGCCCAGTCACAAAGTTGCGGCACTGCTGAGTGACTATTCAGGCTATGCCCAGCTGTTTCCGACCTTAAAAAGCGCCAAGATGCTGGAGCAGCGTCAGCACATCAGTCAGGTCAAATACCGGATTCATATTCCCACACCTATTCCGGTGCTGAACTTTAAAGATGATGTGATCTTGCAACATCAGCGCACCGACAACAGTATTGAAACCCTGGTGATTGACGCGCCCATTCCGTATGGCGCCGGAAAAATAGAATGGTTTGCCTTGTCGGCCCATCAGACGCTGGTCACAGTCACCCACTGGGGAGATTTGGCGCAGCCCAAAGGTTTTTTATTTCGTACTATTCTAAATGCCCTGCCCGATGCCAAACTGGGCCTGCCGGCCGGCACCAATGCCTTTATTCTGGAAGCACTGCAACGTAAATTTAAAAACACCTCACCCCGAGCCCTACCCGCCGGTGACGTGCCAGCACCTGAATTAAGTACCAACCAGATGAACAAAATCCGGCAGATCAGCCAGAAATCGCAAGAACCTGTCTCCTTTATTTTACCGGCCTATCAGGTGTTCTATGGTGCACAGCAGGAAGTTATGCGTTTTAGCAGCAGCTATCAGTACTATGCCCAGCCAGCAAGCAAGCTAAAACCCTGGCTTGAACCGCAAGCCTACCAGCGCCTATTTCCACGGCAAATTAAACAGGTCAAGATTCAACAACCCTCTGCCCGGCAGCTGGATGCCGACTATAAAATTTCGGTCGGACTGGGTGTGATTCAGATTCCGTTTGATTTTAAACTGCGTTTTCAGGCACAAGGCGCTCTGGAGCAGCAGTTTCAGGCGGTGGGTGGAGATTTACGCTATGTGCAAGGCGGCATGCAGATTTTGCCACAAGCCGAGGGCAGTTTACTGAATGTGACCAGTGCCATGAACATTGATGCACAGGCACCGTTTTTATTACGCGCCATGCGCAGTATGCCGTATCATGAGCTGCTACCGGCATTGGGCGGCAATACCGTGCTGACCTTAAAGATTCAACAGAAGATCAAATAATGCGGGAATGTTTTGGTAAATTGCAGACACAAAAAAACCGCAACATGTGCGGTTTTTTCAGAATTCTTTATCAAGATTGGTGCGCTCAGAGAGATTCGAACTCCCGACCCCTTAGTTCGTAGCCAAGTGCTCTATCCAGCTGAGCTATGAGCGCGACGTCTTGATGGGGTGCATTATACGGGCTTTTCGCTATTTGTTAAGTCTTATTTCATAAAAATGCAACCAAATGGATAGATATTGGACAAATCATGTATTTGTGCGCTGATTTTATACAAATTTTAAATTGCAGTTGAAATTGTAACAAATAAGGAAGCCGGCGGATGCAGCTGAGTAGCCAAATTGCAGGCACAAAAAAACCGCAACATGTGCGGTTAATTGTTCAAGTTGGTGCGCTCAGAGAGATTCGAACTCCCGACCCCTTAGTTCGTAGCCAAGTGCTCTATCCAGCTGAGCTATGAGCGCGTCACTTGTGTCGTCTATATCAGACTACGTTATTTCCCGGTTTACTTATTGGTGCGCTCAGAGAGATTCGAACTCCCGACCCCTTAGTTCGTAGCCAAGTGCTCTATCCAGCTGAGCTATGAGCGCGACATAAGTAAAGTGGCGGTGAGAGAGGGATTCGAACCCTCGATACAGTTGCCCGTATGCGTCCTTAGCAGGGACGTGGTTTCAGCCACTCACCCATCTCACCGTAACGTGCCGCCATAATACAAATTTAACTGTAGCACTGCAAGCGCAGTCACTCTATTTTTTGCAGTTTTTTGCTCAATTAAATATTTTTTAAACAATTTATTGCTTCTAGCCTAGCATTTTCTGCAAATTTATGAGGAATGTGATTTTATCTACTCGCAATCATCTTAAAATAAAGACTTAAAACACATTATTGCAATCATTTACGTGCAGTCTGACGCTGCATGACTTATGCTAAACCTATCTTCTGACTTGAAGCCAAAGACATGATGAAAAACTGGGTCGATCCTGAAGCAAAAGCTGAAGCCGAACGTTACGATAATCCGATTCCAAGTCGCACACTGATTCTTGAAAGTATTGAAAAACTGCAACAGGCCCAGTCGCATGCCGACTTGGTTGAATATTTTGAAATTGCCGATCAGAAAAGTATTGATGCCCTGAGCCACCGCTTAATTGCCATGGTGCGTGATGGCCAGCTCATGAAAGACGGATTCAAGTTCCAGCTTGCCGCCGAGCAGCCTACCCATGAAGCCACGGTCTACATTAATAGCAAGGGTCTGGGTTCTGCCCATATTGACGGACAAAATGACATCCTGCTACCCGAGCGTGAATTGCGTCTGGTGTTTAATGGCGATCGCGTCAAAGTGCGCCAGACCTCGGTCGATCGCAAAGGCAAAGCCTGGGGCTTTATTACCGAAGTCCAGCAGCGCCGTGTGAAACAGATCATTGGCAAACTGTCGATGTATGACGGTGAATATTTTATTCAGCCGGGCAATCCGAACAGCCATCAGCCGGTGACTTTAGAAAAAGAGCTGGTTGAACACGCCAAACTGAATCTGGGCGATTCGGTCCGCGTCGCCATTGATGACTATCCAAGCCGTGAAGAATTTGCCACCGGCCATGTGGTGCAGTCGATGGCCGATAAAGCCGACACTGAAATCATCATTCCACAAACCATTTTAGAGTTTGGTTTGCCGTATGAATTTCCGGACAATGTCTTAAAAGATGCCGACAGTTTTAAAGAACCGTCAGCCAAAGACCGTGAGGGCCGGGTCGATTTACGTGATTTAGCTCTGGTCACCATTGATGGTGAAGATGCCCGCGACTTTGATGATGCGGTGTATGCAGAAAAACGTCCAGGGGGTGGTTACCGCGTAGTGGTCGCGATTGCCGATGTTAGCCACTATGTCCGCACGGGCAAACCGCTGGATGATGAAGCCCAGGAACGCGGCACTTCGGTCTATTTCCCGCATTTTGTCTTGCCGATGTTACCCGAAGCCTTATCAAATGGCTTATGTTCGCTGAATCCGCAGGTTGATCGTCTGTGTATGGTCTGTGACCTGAACCTGTCCCGTGCCGGCCGGGTAACCAAATTCGAGTTCTATCCTGCGGTAATGCATTCCAAAGCCCGTCTGACCTATACCCAGGTGGCGCAATATTTTGACGGCGACAGCGCTGCCATTCCGGAAGACCGGGATGTACGCAAATCGCTGAATACCCTGTTCCAGCTGTATCAGGTACTCAAAGGTTTACGTGCCCAGCGTCATGCCATGGAATTTGAAACCGTCGAAACCTATATGACCTTCGACGAACTCGGCGGGATTCAGGAAATCCTGCCACGAACCCGTAATGATGCGCATAAACTGATTGAAGAGTGTATGTTACTGGCCAACGTGGCGGCAGCAGAATTTGCGCTCAAAAATGATATTCCGATGCTGTACCGTGTGCATGAGCCACCTGAGTTTTCACGGATTCAGAAAGTTCGTGAATTTGTAAAACTGCTGGGACTGAATTTCCCGGAACAGCCAACCCAGGCCGATTATCAGGCCGTGATTGATGCCACCAAAGACCGCATTGATGCGCCAAGTATTCATGCGGTGCTATTACGCTCGATGATGCAGGCCTATTACGGCGCGGCCAATGCCGGCCACTATGGTCTGGCCTATGAAGCCTATACTCACTTCACCTCGCCAATTCGCCGTTATCCGGATCTACTCTTGCACCGTGCCATTAAAGCGCATCTGGCCCAGAAACCATATCCGATTTCGGGTGCCGCGCTGGATGATGCCGGTGAGCATTTCTCGCAAACCGAACGTCGTGCCGATGAAGCTTCCCGCTCTGTGACCATGTGGCTGAAATGTCATTATATGCAGCAGCATTTAGGCGAAGAATTTGTCGGGGTGATTTCTGCCGTGACCGAATTTGGTCTGTTTGTCACGCTGAAAGATCTGTATGTCGATGGCATGATTCACGTCAGCCAGCTGGGCGATGACTTCTTTATGTTTGATCAGGCCAGCCAGTCACTGGTCGGTCAGTCACGCGGTCAGACCTTTAGTCTGGGCGATGAAGTCAAAGTTAAAGTGGCCGGAGTCAACCTGGAAGAACGCAAGATTGATTTCGAGCTGGTCAAACAATTGACCCATGCCGGTCGTGCGATCCGCAGCCGTGCACCACGCGTGGCCAAAGCCGCGCCGCGTGCTGAAGCCACCGAAGAAATCTTTCATGATCGTCCAGTCAAGCTTGCCGTGAGTGAAGATGGCGAACAGCCGTTGAAGAAGAAAAAGGCCAAATCCAAGCCGAGTTCTTATGGCAAAAAGCCGGCGAAAAAAGTCACCGTCAAGGCTGAAAGCAAAGACAAGGTCAAGAAAAAAGCCAAAGTGAAAAAGAAAAAGTCCAATGCCAAGTCCAAGCTGGACTAAGCAGCCCGATCAGAAACAGAGCGCCACGGCGCTCTTTTTTGTATGAAGTTGAGCAATTCTGTACACACCGCTTGATTTCCCACGCTGGAGGCCCTACATCTATTGCTAAGACAGGACTTCAACATGGAAAAAGAAATGACATTAGAACAGGCAACCCTGCCAGTACCCCAGTTTGACCAGATTACGCTGCCCCAATTAAAACAACAGGTTGAACAGACCATCACCCAAGGGCAGGCCTTTTTACAGCAACTCCAAGACATTCCGGCCAGTAGTGATGCACAGTTGCAGGTTCTGGCGCAGGTCGATCATCTGGAAAACCAGATGAGCGAAAGCTGGGGCGTACTCTCGCACCTGAATGCGGTGATGAACAATGCCGAAACCCGTGAAGTCTATCAGGCACTGTTACCTGGCCTGAGCGAATACTATACCCAGCTCGGTCAGCACACGGTGCTGTATCAGACCTATCAGCAGGTTCATGATGCAGTGACGTTTAATGACTTACCCGCAGCGCAACAAAGCGCAATTAAACTGGCGCTGCGTGACTTTAAATTGTCAGGTGTGGCCTTGGAAGGTGAAGCGAAAAAACGCTATGCGGAAATTTCAGCGCGCCTGTCGCAGCTGTCCTCTGACTTTTCCAACCATGTACTGGATGCAACACAGGCTTACTTTAAACCGCTCACCGAAGCACAACTAGCCGGCCTGCCTGCCAGCAGTGTGGAATTACTCAAGCAGTATGGCCAGCAACGTGAGCTGGAGCAGCCGGTTGCGACGCTGGATTTCCCGTCCTATCTGGCCATTATGACCTATGCTGAAGATCGCAGCCTGCGTGAAGAGTTATATAAGGCTTATACCACCCGTGCTTCTGACCAGTCGGCCGATCAGGCCTTTGACAATACCGCGGTGATGGAAGAAATTTTAAGCCTGCGTCAGGAAATGGCCCAGCTGCTCGGCTTTAACAACTATGCCGAACTGTCATTAGCCAGCAAAATGGCACCAAGTGTCGAAGCAGTTGAGCAGTTCCTGGTTGAGCTGGCCGAACATGCCCGTCAGCCAGCTGAACAGGAAATTGCCGAACTGAAAGCCATTGCCGCAGCAGATGGCATTCAGCAGCTGCAACCCTGGGATACCAGTTTCTATTCAGAAAAACTGAAACTGGCCCAGTTCAATCTGTCTCAGGAAGCACTGAAACCGTATTTCCCGGCGCCGAAAGTGGTTGACGGCTTATTTAGCATCGTCAAGCGTCTATACGATGTCGATATTATCGAGCGTGAAGCACCGGTCTGGCATCCAGACGCCCGTTATTTTGAACTGCAAGATCAGGGTCAGGTAATTGGCGGTTTCTATTTTGACCTGTATGCCCGTCAGGGCAAACGCGGCGGCGCCTGGATGAGCGGTTTCCGTTCGCGCATGCAGCAAAGCCAGGGCCTGCAACAGCCAATTTGCTATATGGTCTGTAACTTCACCCCGCCCGTGGGGGATCAGCCGGCCTTACTGACCCATGATGAAGTACTGACCTTATTCCATGAATTTGGGCATGGCCTGCATCATATGCTGACGGAAGTCGACAACATTGCGGTGGCCGGCACTCACGGCGTAGCCTGGGATGCGGTGGAACTGCCAAGCCAGTTTATGGAATTCTGGGCTTGGGACAAAGAAAGCCTGGATGTACTCAGTCAGCATATCGACACACAGGCCACCCTGCCGGATGATTTACTGCAGGCGCTGCTGAATGCGCGCTTCTTCCAGTCCGGCATGCAGACCTTACGCCAGCTGGAATTTGCCCTGTTTGACCTGAATATTCACTGCATGACTCCGGCCTTGACCGCCAGCCAGATTCAGGATGTGCTGAATGAAATCCGGTATAAATATGCGGTGGTGCCAACCACCGATTACAACCGCTTCCAGCATAGCTTCAGTCACATCTTCGCCGGGGGCTATGCGGCCGGTTATTATTCCTATAAATGGGCCGAAGTTTTGGCCAGCGATGCCTTCGATCGCTTCGAAAATGAAGGGGTATTTAACACCGACACCGGAAAGCAGTTCAGGCAGTTTATTCTAGCAGTTGGCGGAAAAGATTCAGCACTTGACGCGTTTATCAATTTCCGCGGACGCGAGCCAAAAATAGATGCATTATTGCGTCATCAAGGTTGGACGAAGCCAATTAAAAACGCTTAAACTAGGGCCTTAATTTGAACACAGGATCAGTATGATGACCATCAAACGTCGTTTCATTGCAGGCGCAAAATGTCCAAAATGCCAGGCTATGGATCGGGTGGTCATGCTGACCTCAGGTGATGATGAATGGATTGAATGTATCGACTGTGGCTATAGCGAAAATCGCCCGACCCATGTCGATGAACCTCAGCCACCGGCAGCGCCTGATGAAGTGGGTGTGATTCAATTTAAACCACGTCATCCTAAGTAAAAAAATTAAGGTTCATTTATTCATGACACTTGATCAGAGAAATAGCTCAAAACTATTATGGGCCATTATTGGGGGCCTGATCGTAATCGTACTTGTGGTGCTGTCTTATCAATGGATGAGCCAAAACCAGAGTGCAGAGGTAACACCTGAAGCCGAGCTGCTAAGTCAGCCGGCCGCACCTGCGGCTAAAGCCAAAGCAGAACCAGCGGTGCAGCTGGAAGAAGTACCACAGCAACTGGTGAGTGAAGATATTCTGAAACAGCCGGTTGCTACCAACGCGACCCTGGCCAAAGAAGAAATGGCCAAACTGGAAGATCTGCAGGCACAGCTAGATGATCAGGCCGCGCTGCTCAATGCCCAGCACGCCGATGCTGATGAACTGATTCGCCTGAAAGAAGAACAGATTCAGCTGCTCGAAGCCCAGCTCAAACAGCAATAATTATGACCGGCAGTCTGCGTTAAATCGGCTAGAATACATCCTTATTCCTCGCCCGGGTTGATGATGACTGCCTCCACGCCTCAGCATGATCTGATCAAAGCCATTGGCTTACTCACCCTCTCTGCTTTTCTGTTTTCGCTGATGGGCGTGTGTATCCGCTACGCCTCGCATACGGTCGACAATGCCACTATTGTGTTCTTCCGTAATTTTATTGGCCTGTTTATTTTTCTGCCGCTGCTGTTCAATAAAGGCCTCGACTTTTTTAAAACCCGGCGTCTGTGGATGCATACCTGGCGTAGTGTGGTCGGTCTGCTGGCGATGTATGGCTTTTTCTATGCCATTGCCCAGCTTAAACTGTCCAATGCGATGGTGTTTACCTATTCTTCCCCGATCTTTATTCCGCTCATTGCCTGGTTATTCCTGAAAGAAAAAGTCAGTGCAGCCATGCTGATCGCCGCCCTGTTTGGTCTAATGGGCGTACTCTGTGTGGCCAAACCGGATGCTGGCCTGTTCAATCATCTGTCGATCATTGGTCTGGGCGCCAGTTTTCTGGCCGCAATGGCCTTTGTCACTGTGCGCGCCCTGACGCAAACCGAACCACCAGAACGGATTGTGTTTTATTTCTGCCTGATTGGCACCCTGATTTCAGTCATTCCAATGTTCTGGCTATGGCGAAGCTATCAATGGAGTGAACTGGGCCTGCTGATCAGTGCCGGGGTGCTGGCCAATATCAGCCAGATTTTTATGTCGCGGGCCTATAGTCTGGCACCTGCCGGTCAGATTGGGCCGGTAAATTATATTGCGATTATTTTTGCCGGCATCTGGGGCTTTTTGTTCTGGCAGGAATTGCCAGATCTGTCTAGCCTGCTCGGCTTTGGTCTGATTTTAATTGCGATTTTACTGTGCAGCCCGCTGTTTAAAAAAGCCAGTCCTACACAGGCGCCATAAAAATACCCTGACCTTTCGCAAAAGATCAGGGTATGGTCATCATCACGGTTGAACGGCTGGCTTACTGATACCAGCCAAACAGTTTAAAGAAGTATGGTACATAGGCAATGATCAGCATCGCTGGCAGCATCACCAGAATCGGCAGAATCCAGCGCTCAAAACGATAGTAGAAGGATTTGTGGCGCACTTCGGCATCTGCCGCCGCCACTTCTTCATCGCCAATCGACTGCCTCGCCAGCAAGTGGTTCAGCGCGACCGGCGGGGTGATATAGCCCATTTCAAAGCCAATCAGGGTAATCATCCAGAAATGCACCGGTTCAATCCCATACTGGTAGGCCACCGGTGCCACCGTGGCAGAAATCAGGATGACCGCACCAAACGGGTCCATAATCATGCCGACCAGTACCATCACCAGTACAATCAGGCTAATCACAATAAAGGTACTACTGATATCAGTCGGGAAAGCCTCCATGATTTCAATCCGTTCCAGGAAGCCGCCGACACTGACCGATAAGGCCATCAGAATCACCAGCGCGCCAATATGCCCCACGGTTTCACTAATGGAAATGTGCATCGACTTCCAGAAGCCAACCTCACGCTCCGGCTCGGACACCGCCACGCTATGATCCGCCGACATGCCAGTATCCTCAGTTGCAGTATGTACGCCATCGCGGTATTCCACACCACTGACTGCACTAGCGGTCGCCAGCGCCGGTTGCGATGAATCGGTATATTTTGCTGTCAGGCTTTCATCCCAATGACCTACTGGTGGAATTGGCGCCGGTTCATGCCGCAATTTATCAAACAGGACAATTAACAGCAGAATCACAGGCATCATCACCGGCGCGGTAAATTCGTTCAGGTTGGTGTCCAGCGCATATTTGTAGAACATCCAGATCAGCACGAAAATAATCACATACGGCACCACCGCACCCATGGCACGTAAAGATCGTGGTGCAGCCACAGCTGGTGAAGCAATCCGGAACTTACTTTCAGCAAAGAACAGCGATACCACCAGGAAAATTGTTGTAGTCAGCAGGAATACATACACGCCATAGTGGTACAGCACATCGGTGGTGACTTCCTTGTTTAAAGAGGCAACAACCACAATCAGCAGACATGGACGTAAGACTACCCCCATCGAACCAGATAAAGCCGTTGCTGCCAGGGCAAACTGACGGCGCCCGCCAGCATTCCAGACTTCTTTATAAATGATGGCACCGGCCGCGATCACGAAAATCCCCGAGGCACCGGTATAGGCTGTCGGTAATGCCGCACCAATCAGGATTAACCAGGTCAGGGTTTCGGGTGCCAGATTCCATGGCCGCATGATGTTCAGGAATTTATCCACCACACGGGTCTGTTTCAGCAGCATACCGGCCCAGATAAACAGCGCCAGATTCAGGAAGATGCTGGAGAATTCCACCAGCTGGCCCAGGTAAATCCCCTGCCCCATTGGATAATCCATGAAGAAGGTAAAGGCAATACCGGTAATAATGGCCATATAGGCATACAGCGGTACACTCAGGAAAGCCAGACCTAGACTGCCGCCTTCTCGCGTTGGTGCAGGCGGACGAACAAACTGCCATAAACTGATGAGGGTCAGCGCACTAAACAGGATCATCCACAACCAGTAAATGATCTGCATTTCACCGGTCATCGGCACCCCGGAATTCAGCACCGAACGATACTGGCTATAGGCCGAGAACGCCAGAAAGGCATTGGCCACGGTCATGCAGGTGGTATATATCCGATAATCAATTCGTGTGGCAGGCCCACGCAAACCAATATGATGGGTTTTTAAAGTGGCACTAATCGCGGCAAACACCACCATCAACACCAGCAGCAAGGCACGGTTTTCAGTACCAAATTTAAAGATGCCAAAGAAGGTGGTTTCTACACTGCGATAGGTGCGTAAACTTGGATGCGCCTGCATATGCTGCACAGCCTGATCATAAAACACATATTTTTCTTCACAGACCTGCTGCGCGGCCATAATTGAGGCACGCACATCCGATTCAGACGGGGTTCCAAAAATATCAGCAAATTCATCGGCCGCATTGGCTTTCATTTGTGCCTGCACCTGGCCGTCAATATCCGGGTTGCGGTCACAGTCAGGGGCACTTGGTTCAGCGCGCAAGAATGAATACTGCATACCGGTGGCAGGATCACCGTATAGACGTTCGCCCATACGCAACAGCTGGCCGTGAATCATCTCACCGGTTCCAATGATCAGCGTCAGCAGCAGCAGCACCAGAATCACAAAGGCAGAAATCCATTCTGTCCATATATATCTGAGCAGATCCAGTCCGGATCTGCGTTGTCCTTGATTTGACATATTTTTTCCTGTTTTTTTATTTTCGGAAACGGCAACAGGGCCGTATTTCGCGCATCCTGTAGCAAGCAGCCATCCTGCTGCTATTCAAATCTTGTTGTCATTCTTTTCGAATGTGCATCAAAGTACATTCATTTAAAATGACAATATTCATTTTCTTTTTGGTAGAAATGGTCAACTGGATCACTTTTTCAAGCTGTAGGTATAGATCAGGTAGACCATCGCCAATCCCGCACCCCAGATCACGCCCAGCAAATGTGCCTCGACCAGTACCGGGCTACCAATCAGCTCGGCCGTTTCCTTACTGCCAAAGGTATTTTCCCACAGCAGTTTGGCCAGAATCAGCAGCAATACCAGCGCAGCAAACCGGCGTTCTTGAGCATCAAGCAGATGCACTACTGCCACCGCCATATAGGCTCCATGCAGCACCCCAGACAGGCCGGCATAGGCTTCAATATGTGGAAACAGGAAATAGAAACTGAAACTGATAGCCGGAGGTAACAGCAATAACAGGCTGACAAAATGCCAGGTTTTGACCCGCGGAAAAATAAAAGGCAAACAGGCAAAGGCCAGAATATTCAGCAGATAATGCACCCAGCCCACATGCACCCAATGCGCTGTCCACAAGCGCCAGAATTCTTGTAAGAGAGCAGGACGCCAATAAATAAAATGATCCGCAAACACCTGCAAACAGGCCGCCAGCGACATAAACACGGCAATAAAAATAATTTTCTTACTGAAAAAATGAAGTGTCATGTCGTTGTCCCTGTTGAATCTTTTAAGTATAAAGCGTCCTCCTCGTAGCGACTATTTACAGATTGTTGAGTTCCGTATCTGGATCAGCGCTTGTATCTTCACCAAATAAATCATCCAGTTCAGACGCATTGTCCTGCTCATCCCAGAAACGGCTCATGCCATCATCGGCAGTACGTACCCCGGTATTTTCAGTCCAGTAACGGTCTGAAATCCCCTGCACCATGGTGGCAGCCATGCTGTCAATTAGCTTGAATTGCGGGTTAATTGGTTTTTCTTCGGTGCGTGCAGCCGCAAATGATTTTAGTGCATCACGAATCTTGGCATCATCGCCGCTGGCCTGCGCGGCCACTGCATACAGGGCATGCGACAGGCGCACACCTTTCTGCTCACCAATTTGCATCGACTGTTTCAGGGTCTGATACGGCTCCGGTTTGCCATCTCCCGCACCTGGCAACAAGGTCCAGATCACGGCACGGGTGGCTTGTGGTGCACCCCAGAATTTTTCATTGTTCAGACAGGTCATGCCACGCTCGACCACGGCAGCAATATCTTTAGGCACATGCACCGCACCGCCAGAGTTAATATCATTGGTCATGGCCTGTAAACCACTGATCATGCCAAGCAAATACACGGTCTGATCAATATCGCTGTTCATTTTCGGGCAGCCTTCACCCAGTGGTTTTCTGTATTTCTTTTCCCAGCGATTCTGGAATAACTGATAACCGGTATATTGGCGCTGTGCCGCAATAGCCGCCCAGCGTTTCTGTTCAATCCGGGCATCTTGCGCTTCACTGACCTGTCCGGCTTTTGACGCACGCAAATAACGCAGCTCGGCATCCAGGGCACGGTTTTCCGCACAGATACCGGCGGCTGAATACATCAGCACCGCAACCCGGGTCGGGTCTGCCCCCATATCTTTGGTGGCCATAATTGCAGGGGTCAGGGAATTACCACTGCTACAGACCATTTCGGCATCATCCATAGCCAGAATGGGAGGAACAATATGTTTTTCTGTAAAACCTAAAGCCACATTGGCACCGGTTTTCACCACTTGTGAACAGCCGGAAAGAAGTGTTGTTGTGAATGCAATAACCGCCACACCCTGGCAGATTTTTTGGACTTGCGACATTTTCCTGTCCTCTATAATTGTGTTTATGTCCATGGCAACAAACATATCAGATGCATTATCTGAATAAAAGAGCATTTACTCTAATCTGAGAGCTGTACTTTGACATGAAAAGCGGGCAAGAAAATTGACTGAATTTGCAGGAAAGCCAAATTTTAGGCAAAAAAAAGTAGCATTGCGACGGTTCAGCACATGCTACTTATTAACTGGAACCCAATTACGGGCATTTTATTGGTGCAATTCGTTCCTTCAGCAAGCTTCCTCATCATCCAGCCACAATTGAACACAATTGCGATGACCAGAAACATTCACGTGGCGATCACCCTGGCGATTTCCCTGTTTGCTGTTGGTGTCTTTAATATATCTGGATAATTTCCAAACACAAGAGGCTTTTGTCCAACAATCGGTATTTTTTGCCAATTTACCGTGACTGTGTAGGACAAATAAAATGATAGACTTTATAAATTTATTTAAAATCAATATCTTATTTTTATATTAAAATATACAACTGTCTGACAATTAGATGATTTTTGCCAATGTTTTTAAGGCTTTCCACTCTGCAAACGAAACTTGGTCACGCCAGATGACTGCAGATTTGACCGGTGCATGATGAAAATACAGCACCAGATACAGCTGATGATCCAGAATATGCTCGAGCAGACCGCGTTGAATCTTGGAGCCAGAATTAAACTGCAGACTCCACTCTGCCCCATCTAAATGCGCCAAGGCGGTTAATTGGGAGCGTCGCTGAAACCCGTAATAACTGACAGCCGCCAGGAGCAGACCTAGCAGCCAAAGCAGCGGATGTAATAATTGAAAACTTAAAACAGAAAATAGAATCAGCAGGCTCAGCTGAAACAGCAGCGCCAGACGGCTCGGTTTCAGCTGAAAGTCGCGCTTAGCCGTGGACATAGTGTTTTAATTTACGGATCAGCTCGCGCATTTCCGGGCGTGGCGGTTCAGACACTTCCATAAACCAGTCCAGTAAATCCGGATCTTCCTGTTCAACCAGCGCCGCAAACGTGGCTTTTTCTTCCGGATCAGCGGTTAAATAATAGTTTTTCACATAAGGATCAAAGTAGACATCAATTTCCTTTAAACCGCGACGGGCACGATAAATCACTTTACGCTCTTCTAAGCTAATGTCTTCACTCATGGTTTTGTCCACATCATATTGATATCGCAATTAGTTTAACCCAGCCCAGAAAAAGTTTCGATGAATTTATCGGACTGACCAAAACCGCCAGCAAAAAGCCAGAAATGATGTTTCTGCACATTGTACTGCCGGCTCAGTTTGCTTTAGTTTCAAGGAATAAAAATAAGTGAAGGAACTCTAACCATGCAATCTGCTGCAATTCGCCCACTCAACAACATGTTGCCACGAAAATTATTTCAGAGTGAGCATGAGGCATTCCGTGATACAGTGCGCAAGTTTTATGAAAAGGAAGTTTTGCCGAATACGGAAAAATATGAACAGCAACAGCATGTAGACCGCGATTTATGGAACAAGGCCGGTGAACTGGGGCTGCTGTGTACCACCATGCCAGAGCAGTATGGTGGCTCCGGGGTAGATCGCCTCTACAGTATGATTCTGATTGAAGAACAGGCCTATGCTGGCGACTCGGCCACCGGCTTCTCGCTGCATTCCGATATTGTCGCCAACTATATTCATAACTTTGGCAACGAACAGCAAAAACAGTACTGGTTGCCGAAAATGGCGACAGGTGAAGTGGTCACCGCCATTGCCATGACCGAACCGGGCACAGGCTCAGATTTACAGGCGGTACGCACCACAGCAGTTTTAGAGGGCGATGAATACGTCATTAACGGCTCAAAAATCTTTATTACCAATGGCTATTTATGCGATATGGCGATTGTGGTGTGTAAAACTGGCAATAGCGACAAAGGTTCGGCCAACCTGTCGCTGATTATGGTCGAGGCAAATCGTGCCGGTTTTAGCAAAGGCAAACCGCTGAATAAAATTGGCATGAAAGGTCAGGACACCTGCGAGCTGTTTTTTGATAATGTGCGAGTGCCCAAAGAAAACCTGCTCGGGATGGAAGGTATGGGCTTTATCATGCTGATGAAAGAGCTGGCCTGGGAACGCATGATTGTGGCGATTATCTGCCAGGCTGGTGCCGAAGCAGCCTTTGCGCATACCCTGCAATACACCAAAGAACGTAAAGCCTTTGGCAAACCGATTGGCGCCTTTCAGAATACCCGCTTTAAACTGGCGGAAATGCGCACTGAAATTGATTTCTGCCGCGCCTATCTGGACCGGTGTATGGAACTGCAGCTCGAAGATCAGCTAAGTGTTGATGCAGCAGCGGCGGCCAAATACAAAATCTCGGAGCTGTTTTCCAAAGTGGTGGATGAATGTCTGCAATTGCATGGCGGCTATGGCTATATGCTGGAATATCCGATTGCCCGTGCGTATTTAGACAATCGCGCCAACCGGATTTATGCCGGTACCAATGAAATTATGAAAGAGCTGATTTCCCGCTCCCTATAACGCATTACAAGCGTAGAACCCGATATAAACAACAAGGAAGCTCAATTGAGCTTCCTTTGTTCATTGCACGATCATGATGATGTGTGCTTAAGACACCAGTTTAGGTTTACGTGCAGACTCACTGACTGCTTTACGGAACTTCAGCACCGGATCAGCAAATGAAGCCTGTTTTAAATCCTTACGGTCTTTCAGGTAATTATTGCTCACCCGCCAAGGCGCATGTTTACCCTGCTTTGGCATCACATTCGCGGCACGGGCAATATAACCCGAAGTTAAACTACCCATCACAGTGTCTTCCATCAACTCTGAAGGATCACCTTCCGCAATCACTTCGGTATAGCCTTGCTGATCCATATGATTAATCAGACGGCAGATATAATCCGCAGCAATATCAACTTTTAAAGTCCAGGAGGCATTGATATAGCCAATAATCATGGCCATATTCGGCACATCGCTGACCATCACACCCTGATACAGCATATGTTTCGAGGTATCCAAAGGCTGATGATCAATGGTGGCTTTAACCCCGCCTAAAATCTGAATTTGCAGACCGGTAGCCGACACAATCACATCTGCGTCGAGATGTTTGCCAGATTTTAACTGGATGCCCTGTTCGGTAAAGGCTTCAATCTGGTCGGTTTCAACACTGGCCTGCCCTTCACGCAGCACTTTAAACAAATCTCCATCTGGCACCACACACAGACGCTGATCCCATGGATTATAGCTCGGGCTAAAGTGTTTCATATCCACTTTGCCTTTCAGCTGCATCTCAATTGACTTTAATAAAAATTTACGCAGCAGCTTCGGCTGTTTCTGTGCCAGCGCATACACACCGCGTTGCATACCAATATTTCGTGCCCGCGTCAGCTTATAAGCCAGCTCCTCCGGCAACACCTTGCGCATGTTGTTATAGATAAAATCTACCGATGGAATGGAAGCAATATAGGTCGGTGAGCGCTGCAGCATGGTGACATGCGCTGCACCGCCTTTGACCATTGCAGGCACCAAGGTAATAGCGGTAGCACCACTGCCAATAATCACCACTTTTTTACCAGAATAATCGCAGTTTTCCGGCCAATGCTGTGGATGAATAAAAGTACCTTTAAATGCCGACTGATTCGGGAAATCCGGCTGGAAGCCCTGATCATAATTGTAATAACCGGTACACCCCAGAACAAAATTGGCGATCCAGGTCTGTTTTTTGCCCTGTGCATTTTCAATCACGACAGACCATTTCTGGGTCTGGCTATCATAATTGGCAGACAGCACCCGATGCTGGAAATGAATTTTGGATTTCAGTTGATACTCTGCAATCACTTCTGACAGATAGTTCTTAATTGAAGCGCCATCAGCCAGAATGCTGTCTTGCGTCCAGGGCTTAAAATTAAAGCCAAAGGTCGACATATCCGAATCGGAACGGATACCCGGATATTTAAATAAATCCCAAGTGCCACCAAAGCTCTCACGACGCTCGATAATTTCAAAGGTGCGCTGTGGGCAGTGTTTGGAAAGATGCGCGGCCAGACCAATGCCGGAGATGCCTGCACCCACAATTAGAATATCAACATGCTTGTCCATTTTGTTTTTATACCTGTTCAACGTTCTGTTTTTATTAAAACACAAATTTGACAATACTCAATGTCAAGTTTAATAAAAGGCGATAAAATTTATATCAATTCGGGACACAGTAGAAAAATTGTCAGACAAATAGCCATAAAAAAAGGCCGGTTTAAAAAACCGACCTTTTTTTAGAACAACTGAACTGCTCTTGCGAAATTATTTAACTTCGCGATCTACAAGTTCAACGTAAGCCATCGGTGCAGCATCACCTGCACGGAAGCCCGCTTTAAGAACACGTAGATAACCGCCGTTACGTTCTTTGTAACGAGGGCCAAGAACGGTAAATAATTTACCAACAGTTGCTGCATTACGAGTACGAGCAAACGCCAAACGACGGTTTGCAACTGTATCGTTTTTAGCTAAAGTGATTAAAGGCTCAGCAACGCGGCGAAGTTCTTTCGCTTTAGGCAAAGTTGTTTTAATTAACTCGTGCTCAACTAAAGCATTGGTTAAGTTTTGGAACAACGCCTTACGGTGGCTGCTGGTACGGCCTAATTTCACACCACTATTACGATGACGCATGGTGAATAGTCCTACTTAATTAACGGCTACGATAAGCGAAGCGGTCGTCCATGCGGAGACTAGCTGGTGGCCAGTTCTCTAAACGCATGCCGAGCTGCAAGCCTTTCGATGCCAGAACATCTTTGATCTCAGTAAGCGATTTTTTACCCAGGTTAGGTGTTTTAAGTAACTCAACCTCGGTGCGCTGTACAAGATCACCAATGTAGTAAATATTTTCTGCTTTCAAACAGTTAGCAGAACGAACAGTAAGCTCTAGATCATCTACTGGACGAAGCAAAATTGGGTCAACTTCTTCACGAGGTTCTTGAGCCACAGGTGCCTGATCTTTCTGAAGGTCAACAAAGATTGCAATTTGTTGTTGCAAGATTGTTGCCGCTTTGCGGATTGCTTCTTCAGGATCAACAGTACCGTTGGTTTCAAGATCAATGATCAGCTTGTCAAGGTCAGTACGTTGTTCTACACGCGCATTTTCTACGATGTATGACACACGTTTGATCGGGCTATAAGAAGCATCTAACTGTAAACGACCCACTGGGCGAGTTTCGCCTTCAGGGAAACGTGAGTCAGATGTTTCATAACCACGGCCTTGAGCCACCTTCAAACGCATTTTTAACGCGCCTGATGCACTTAAAGTGCCGATCAAGTGTTCAGGGTTAACCACTTCAACATTGTGCGGTAAACGAAGGTCAGCTGCAGTAACGTCACCTGGACCTTGTTTTTCCAATGTCAAATAAGCTTCATTTTGATCGAATAGCTTAATAGACAATCCTTTCAGGTTCAGCAAGAGCTCGACGATGTCCTGCTGCAAGCCTTCTAAGGTACTGTACTCGTGCTCAACACCCTCAATTTCAACTTCAACCACAGCTGCGCCAGGTAAAGAAGAAAGAAGGATGCGACGTAAAGCATTACCAAGAGTATGACCAAAGCCACGCTCTAATGGTTCCAGAATAACTTTTGCCGAGGTCCCGCTAACCGCTTCGACCTTGATCGCTTGCGGAGTTAGAAACTCATTTGCAGTACGCGTCATTATTGCTACCTCAAGGATTATTTAGAATACAATTCTACAATCAAGCTTTCGTTGATTTCAGCAGGTAAATCAGAACGATCTGGTGCAGCTTTGAACGTACCTTCTAATTTAGCGTGATCAACTTCCATCCAAGAAGGGATACCACGTTGAGCAGCTAATTCAATTGCGTTTTTGATACGTAATTGTTGTTTAGCACCTTCGTGAACTGCGATCACGTCACCAGCTTTAACTTGGATAGACGCGATGTTAACACGACGGCCATTCAAAGTAATGCTACGGTGAGATACAAGCTGACGAGCTTCTGCACGTGTAGAACCAAAACCCATGCGATAAACGACGTTATCAAGACGGCTTTCAAGCAATTTCAACAAGTTTTCACCTGTTGCGCCTTTAACACGAGCTGCTTCTTTATAGTAATTACTAAATTGACGCTCTAAAACACCGTACATACGACGTACTTTTTGTTTTTCACGTAATTGTAGTGAATACTCAGATTGTTTGCCGCGCGCTTGGCCATGTTGACCAGGAGCTTTAGCGTGTTTTTTAGTTTTGACGTCAAATGGTTTAACGCCAGATTTTAGTTGCAGGTCTGTCCCTTCGCGGCGAGAGAGTTTGCATTTTGGACCAATATAACGAGCCATGAATGTTTCTCCTTACACGCGACGTTTTTTAGGTGGACGGCAACCGTTGTGAGGAATTGGAGTCACATCGGTAATGCTGTTAATTTTATAACCCACTGCACCTAATGCACGAACCGCAGACTCACGACCTGGACCAGGACCTTTTACAAGGACGTCCAAGTTTTTCAAACCGTAATCTAAAGCAGCTTTACCAGCAACTTCAGCAGCTACCTGAGCAGCAAACGGAGTTGATTTACGTGATCCACGGAAGCCTTGTCCACCTGAAGTGGCCCAAGCCAGTGCATTACCTTGACGATCGGTAATAGTCACAATGGTGTTATTAAAAGAAGCGTGAATGTGTGCAACACCTTCAGAGACGGTACGGGTGACCTTCTTGCGTGTGCGAGTATCTTTAGCCATCTTTTAGCTTCCAGAAATCTTATTTCTTAATTGGTTTGCGCGGACCTTTACGGGTACGTGCGTTAGTTTTGGTGCGTTGACCACGGACAGGCAAGCTGCGACGATGACGAAGACCGCGGTAGCAGCCTAAATCCATTAAACGTTTAATGTTCATGGAAATTTCGCGACGTAAGTCACCTTCGGTCGGAACCTTAGCAACTTCTGCACGAATCGCATCAAGCTGAGCGTCATCTAATTCACGGATCTTAGTGGTAGTAGCGATACCAGCAGCAGCTAAGATGTTCTTAGCAGTGTGGCGACCAATACCAAAGATGTACGTTAGAGAGATAACAGCATGCTTGTTATCCGGAATGTTTACACCGGCAATACGAGCCATTCAATTTTCTCCAAAAAGGCAGTTAAGATAATCAACCGCCCCACAAAAATCTTGAGGGGCGGATAATAACCTAATTAGCCTACTGAAATCAACAGGTCTTGATCAGATTAACCTTGACGCTGCTTATGACGAGGTTCTGCGCTGCAAATTACGCGGATAACCCCATTACGACGGATAACTTTACAGCTACCACAAATTTTCTTTACAGAAGCTTGTACTTTCATGATGAAACCTCTAAGTGCGCTTATCCCTTAGGATGAGCAGTCGTTTTTCTCATTAACGTTTGATTATCGTACTGGTGCGAGGTGAGATGTGCTTGAAGCTGAGCCATAAAGTCCATCACGACTACCACAACGATCAATAATGAGGTACCACCCAAATAGAATGGAATACCAAACGAGCTCTGCAATACCATCGGCATCAAGCAGACCACTGTGATATAAATCGAACCAATAAAGGTCAAACGATTGAGAATATGATCTAAGTAACGAGCAGTTTGCTCACCTGGGCGAATACCAGGCACATAAGCTCCGCTGCGTTTCAAGTTCTCTGACACTTCTTTCGGACTAAAAACTAGCGCGGTATAGAAATAACAGAAAAAGATAATTAACGCACCAAAGAGCACCAAATACAATGGCTGTCCAGGCGACAATACGAGTGCCAGATCTTGCAAGCTACGCTTGATAATCCCTGCATCAGGATCCGCACTTCCTACCCATTGACCCAGACTGGCCGGGAACAACAGCAGAGAGCTGGCAAAAATTGCCGGAATCACACCTGCCATATTAATTTTTAATGGCAAATGGGTTTGCTGTGCAGTAAATACACGACGACCTTGCTGTTTTTGAGCATAGTTTACCGGAATACGACGTTGCGCTTTCTCGATAAACACAATGGCTGCCAGTACCGCCAGTGACAACAGACCAAAAATCACCAGACCAATCAGGCTGGTTTGACCATTATCGACTGAAGATAGCGATTGCAAAATCAGATTTGGCAATCCGGCAACGATACCGGCGAAGATGATCATGGAAATACCATTGCCCACCCCACGTTCGGTAATCTGTTCACCCAACCACATCAGGAACATTGTACCCGCCACCAGCGAGGTGACTGCCGGAACGTAAAACGCAAGACCTGACGTTAAGGTAATCCCTTGACTGATCAGACCTGCACACATCCCGATTGCCTGTACTAAGGCAAGGAACAAGGTACCTTGGCGCGTATATTGATTAATCTTACGCTTGCCCTGCTCGCCTTCTTTCTTTAAAGCTTCCAGCGAAGGAACCACGGTTGACATCAGCTGCACGATAATCGACGCAGAGATGTAGGGCATGATCCCGAGAGCAAGAATCGACATTCGCTCTAATGCACCACCCGAAAACATGTTAAACAAACCCAGGATAGTACCTGAGTTTGCATTAAAAAGATTTTCAAGTGCGGCATTATTAATGCCTGGTACTGGAATATGCGCTCCTAGTCGAAATACCAATAACGCACCAATGAGAAACATCATTCGGCGAATAATTTCACGATATTTCACGTGAAATGGTTGGCCTTTCATCATATGTACATGACCTGAAGAACTAGGAGACATAGACACTGGAGATTACTCCTCGACTTTACCGCCAGCAGCTTCAACAGCAGCTTTAGCGCCTTTAGTCAATGCAACACCTTGAACAGTGAAAGCACGAGTAATTTCACCAGAAAGTACGATACGCGCACGGATCATGTCTTTACGCACAACGTTCGCCGCTTTTAAAGTTTCTAGGCTAACGATGTCGCCTTCAACTTTAGCAAGCTCAGATAAACGTACTTCAGCAGTTTTTAAAGCGATTTGGCTAGTGAAACCGAATTTAGGTAAACGACGATATAACGCAGTTTGACCGCCTTCGAAACCTGGACGTACGCCACCGCTCTTACGTGATTTTTGACCTTTGACACCACGGCCACCAGTCTTACCTACGCCAGAACCGATACCACGGCCCAGACGACGGTTTTCACGTTTAGCACCTTCTGCAGGTGCAAGTTCATTTAAACGCAGAGTCATGGCTTATTCCTCTACACTAACCATATAGTAGACTTGGTTGATCATACCACGGTTAGAAGGCGTATCTTGCACTTCTACAGTATGACCAATACGACGCAGACCTAAACCTTTCAGGCAAAGCTTGTGATTTTTCAAGCGGTGCGATGCAGATTTAGTCTGGGTAACTTTAATCGTTTTCATGATTGATTACCCTTGAATTTGTTCTACAGTCAGACCACGTTTCGCAGCGACTTTCTCAGGAGAAGTCATATCACGCAGACCGTTGAAAGTCGCGTTTACTACGTTCGCAGCATTTGTAGAGCCATAACATTTTGTTAATACGTTACGCACGCCAACAGCCTCTAGAACTGCACGCATAGCGCCACCAGCAATTACACCAGTACCTTCAGAAGCAGGTTGCATGTAAACGCGGCTTGCACCGTGACGAGCATGAATAGGATGCTGAACAGTACCGTCAACAAGGTCAACAGTAATCATGTTGCGACGAGCAGCTTCAAGTGCTTTAGAAATAGCAGCTGGAACTTCACGCGCTTTACCACGACCAAAACCTACGCGACCATTACCGTCACCCACAACAGTTAATGCTGTGAAAGAGAAGATACGACCACCCTTAACAACTTTGGCAACACGATCAACGGCTACCAGCTTTTCAACAAGACCTTCGTTTTGTTCAACTTTAGCCATGATTAGAACTCCAAGCCGTTTTCACGAGCAGCATCAGCCAAGGCTTTGATACGACCATGATATTTAAAACCAGAACGGTCAAATGCAACTTTAGTTACACCAGCTGCTTTCGCACGTTCTGCGATTAAAGCACCAACTTTCTTGGCAGCTTCAACGTTACCAGTTGTACCAGCACGTAAAGTAGCATCTAAAGTAGAAGCTTGCGCTAAAACTTTGCCACCATCTGCTGAGATAACTTGAGCATAGATGTGACGCGGAGTGCGGTTTACACACAAACGAGTCGCACCCAATGCACGGATGTGCAAGCGTGTGCTTTTCGCACGACGCAAACGGGATTGTTTCTTTTCGTTCATAAGAACCTCGCGCCTTATTTCTTCTTAGCTTCTTTACGAAGTACAACTTCGTCAGAATAACGAACACCTTTACCTTTATATGGCTCTGGTGGACGGTAACCACGGATCTCAGCTGCTACCTGACCTAATAATTGCTTGTTAGCAGATTTCAGGATGATTTCAGTTGCAGTAGGAGTTTCTGCAGTTACACCTTCAGGAAGGCTGTAATCGATTGGATGAGAGAAACCAAGGTTAAGGTTAACAACAGTACCTTTAACCGCAGCTTTATAACCAACACCGATCAGTTGTAACTTACGTTCGAAACCTTCGTTCACACCTTTTACAAGGTTGTTTAATACAGCGCGAGCAGTACCAGCTTGCATCCAAGCGTCTTTCGACTCTTTTACTGGAGCAACTTGAAGAGTACCATCTTCCTGTTTTAGCTCGACCAGCGCATGCAGGTTGAAAGACAATGTACCTTTGCTGCCTTTCACTTCGACCTGCCGGCCGTTCTGAGTAACTGTTACACCGTTAGGTACAGTTACTGGGGCTTTAGCCACACGAGACATGAGGAATCACCTATTAAGAAACAAAAGCAATAACTTCACCACCAACGCCCGCAGCACGTGCAGCGCGATCAGTCATGATGCCTTTGCTTGTAGAAACAATTGCAATACCTAAACCTTGCTTAACGCTTGGAAGTGCATCTTTACCGCGATACTGACGTAGACCAGGACGGCTTACGCGTTTCACAGTTTCGATAACTGGTTTGCCTTCGAAATACTTTAATGTCAAAGTAAGAGTTGCTTTGCCTTCAACGTCAGCAACTTCTACATTGGCAATGTAACCTTCTTGTTGAAGTACGTTTGCAATCGCAACTTTCAACTTAGAGTTAGGCATAGAAACAGTTTGTTTCTTCGCCATTTGTGCGTTACGAACACGAGTTAACATGTCGGCAACGGTATCTTGCATACTCATTCTAGTCGCTCCTTACCAGCTTGCCTTAACAACGCCAGGTACATCACCTTGCATTACTGTGTCACGTAATTTGTTACGGCTTAAACCGAACTTACGGAAGTAACCATGAGGACGACCAGTTAAACCACAACGGTTACGAAGACGCACTGGAGACGCATTACGTGGTAATGCTTGTAACTTCATCATCGCTTCGAAACGCTCTTCGTCGCTTGCATTTACGTTTGCAATAACAGCTTTTAATTCAGCACGTTTTGCAGCGTATTTAGCAACAGTAGCTTCGCGTTTCAATTCGCGATTAATCATACTTTTCTTAGCCATATCGACCTCTTATTTGAACGGGAAGCCGAATGCACGCATAAGCGCACGGCCTTCGTCATCGGTGCGAGCAGTCGTAGTGATGGTAATATCCATACCACGAATACGATCAATCTTATCGAAATCGATTTCAGGGAAAACGATTTGTTCTTTAAGACCCATAGAGTAGTTACCACGACCATCAAATGATTTCGCAGAGAAACCACGGAAGTCACGGATACGAGGGATCGCGATAGAGATCAAACGGTCTAAGAATTCGTACATGCGTTCGCCGCGTAAAGTAACTTTACAACCAATCGGCCAACCATCACGGATTTTAAAACCTGCGATAGATTTACGAGCTAACGTAAGAACTGGTTTTTGACCAGCGATAGCTTGCATATCAGAAAGAGCACCATCAAGGAGTTTCTTGTCAGCTGCAGCTGCACCAACACCCATGTTGATAGTGATTTTAGTGATGCGAGGGATCTCCATCACATTCTTAATACCCAATTGTTCTTGTAATTGAGCTTTAAGTTCGTCGTTGTAACGTGTTTTAAGTCTGGCCATTGCCTATTTCAACCTATTACTTCGCTACCGCCACTGATTCACCATTTGATTTGTAAACGCGAGTTTTCACGCCGTCAATCGTTTGGTAACCAACACGGTCAGCCTTTTGGGTTGTAGCATTAAAAATTGCCACGTTTGAAATATGAAGCGAAGCTTCCTGAGTTACGATGCCGCCTTCAGCGCCAGTAACACGGTTCGGCTTTTGATGCTTCTTCACCAGGTTAAGGCCTTCAACCTTAACGCGGTCATTAGAAACTGACAAAACAGTACCCTGTTTGCCTTTTTCTTTACCTGCGATCACGATTACTTGATCGCCTTTTTTAATCTTAGCCATGATTGCCTCTTATAGAACTTCAGGAGCCAATGAAATAATTTTCATGAACTGTTCAGTACGAAGTTCACGAGTCACTGGTCCGAAAATACGAGTAGCAATCGGCGCTTTGTTGTTGTTCAAAATAACGGCTGCGTTATCGTCGAAACGAATCACAGAACCATCTGGACGACGGATACCGAATTTTGTACGTACAACTACAGCATTCATCACGTCACCTTTTTTAACACGTGCGCGTGGAATTGCTTCTTTTACAGTAACTTTAATAATGTCGCCAACAGAAGCATAACGACGATGTGAACCACCAAGTACTTTAATACATTGTACGCGGCGAGCACCACTGTTGTCTGCTACGTCGAGCATCGTTTCGGTTTGAATCATTGCCCTACTCCAAAACCGAGCATCACCGGTCACAATTTCGAAAGGCTCAAAGAGTACTCGAAATTGACCGATGATGCAACAAGAACGTTAATTACTCAGCAGCTGCTTCAACAACTTCAACTAGAGTCCAAGACTTAGTTTTAGACATTGGGCGGCTTTCTTTAATGGTTACAACATCACCAGCTTTCGCTGTGTTGTTCTCATCATGAGCATGTAATTTTGTTGAACGGCGGATTAATTTGCCATACAACGGGTGTTGAACTTGGCGTTCAATAAGCACAACAATAGACTTGTCCATTTTGTCGCTTACAACTTTGCCAGTTAACGTGCGGACTGTTTTATCACTCATTGTCCGTTCCCCTGTTTTTCGGTAAGGAGGGTCTTAATACGAGCAATAGTTTTACGAGCGACTTGCACTTCGTGCGATTTGCCCAATTGACCAGTTGCTTTCGCCATACGAAGACGGAATTGGTTAAGCTGTTGCTCATCAAGCAAAGCTTTCAACTCTTCTACCGACTTTTCACGTAGATCTTTAGTTTTCATTACATTACCGTCCGAGTCACGATAGTGGTTTTAAACGGAAGTTTAGCAGCAGCAAGCTTGAATGCTTCAGTTGCTAATTCATCGTTCACACCTTCCATTTCGTACAGGATCTTACCTGGTTTGATTTCGCAAACCCAGTATTCCACGTTACCTTTACCGTTACCCATACGAACTTCTAATGGTTTTTCAGTAATTGGTTTGTCCGGGAATACACGGATAAAGATCTTACCACCACGTTTAACACGACGGCTGATTGTACGACGCGCAGCTTCGATCTGACGCGCAGTCATACGACCACGTTCAGTCGCTTTAAGTGCGATAGAACCGAAAGATACAGTACTACCACGGTGCGCTAGACCAGTGTTACGGCCTTTTTGAACCTTACGGAACTTAGTACGTTTAGGTTGCAACATGGATTATTCTCCTTTTTCAGCAGAACGATCATTGCGACGACCACGACGCTCTTGACCTTCACCACGACCGCGACCGCGTTTAGCTGGACGTTCTTCAGCTGGAGCTGGGTTCATGACTTGTTTCATGCCGCCCAAGATCTCACCACGGAAGATCCAAACTTTAACACCAATCGTACCGTAAGTCGTTTCAGCACGCATAGTCGCGTAGTCGATGTCCGCACGAAGTGTATGTAGAGGTACACGACCTTCACGATACCATTCTGTACGAGCGATCTCAGCACCGCCTAAACGGCCAGAAACTTCAACTTTGATACCTTTGGCACCAGCACGCATAGTGTTTTGAACCGCACGCTTCATAGCACGACGGAACATTACACGCTTTTCTAATTGAGAAGCGATTGCTTCAGCAACCAGACGTGCGTCTAAGTCTGGACGATCGATTTCGTTGATGCTTACTTGCGCTGGAACACCCATAATGTTGGTAAGTTCGCGCTGTAATTTCTCAATGTCTTCGCCTTTTTTACCGATAACGATACCAGGACGAGCAGTGCTAATAGTTACTTTAGCAGCGCCTGTCGGACGTTCGATAAGAATATTGCTTACCATTGCGTTCTTAAGTTTTTTAGTTAAAAACTCACGAACTTGAAGGTCTTTAAGCAAGTATTCAGCGTATTGTTTCGGATTCGCATACCAGTTAGCGTTATGACGTTTCACAACACCTAGGCGGATACCGATTGGATGAACCTTCTGACCCATATCAAACCCCTACCTTAACGGTGATGTGACAAGTACGCTTAGTAATACGATCTGCACGGCCTTTAGCACGTGGCATAATACGTTTCAGGCTCATGCCTTCATCAACGTAGATCGTAGAAACTTTAAGGTCGTCTACATCTAAACTGTTATTGTGTTCAGCATTTGCAATTGCAGATTCCAACGCTTTTTTAACCAGTACAGCAGCTTTTTTGTTGCTGAAGTTCAGGATGTTAAGCGCATGCGCAACAGATTTGCCGCGAATAAGGTCTGCAACCAAACGTGCCTTTTGTGCCGAGATAGCGGCACCGCGTAATTTAGCAGTTACTTCCATCATAGCACCTATTAACGTTTAGACTTCTTGTCAACACCGTGACCACGATAGGTACGAGTTGGCGCGAATTCACCTAGTTTATGGCCAACCATGTGTTCAGTAACGATTACTGGAACGTGGTTACGACCATTGTGTACAGAAATTGTTAGACCAACAAAATCCGGAAGAATCATCGAACGACGCGACCAAGTTTTGATCGGCTTACGAGAGTTGCTCGCAACAGCCGCTTCAACCTTAGCGAACAAGTGCGCATCGACGAATGGGCCTTTTTTCAATGAACGAGGCATTAGTCAGATTCCTTTACTTGTTACTTAACGCGACGGTCGCGAATAATCATCTTAGTCGTACGCTTGTTGGTACGTGTCTTGTACCCTTTAGCTTTTTGACCCCATGGGCTTACAGGTTGAATACCTTTGTTACGCCCTTCACCACCACCGTGTGGGTGGTCAACCGGGTTCATCGCCATACCACGTACGGTAGGACGAACGCCACGCCAGCGTGAAGCACCTGCTTTACCAAGTGAACGCAAGTTGCTTTCTGAGTTAGAAACTTCACCCAATACAGCACGACATTCAACGTGTACTTTACGCATTTCACCAGAACGTAAACGAACGATAGCGTAAGAACCGTCACGACCCAACAACTGAACTGAAGTACCAGCTGAACGAGCTAACTGCGCGCCTTTACCGATTTTAAGTTCGATGTTATGAAGTGTAGAACCGATAGGCATGTTGCGAAGTGGCAAGCAGTTACCTGGACGAATTGGAGCATCGTTACCAGACTGTACTTTATCACCAGCACGTAAGCCTTTAGGCGCAATAATATAACGACGCTCACCGTCAGCATACTTCAGCAGTGCGATGTGCGCAGTACGGTTAGGATCGTATTCAATACGCTCAACTACAGCAGGAATGCCGTCTTTGTTACGTTTGAAGTCAACGATACGGTAGTGCTGTTTGTGGCCACCACCAACGTGACGAGTCGTAATGTGACCGTTGTTGTTACGACCACCAGTACGTTTTTTAGCTTCTACCAACGGAGCATATGGCGCGCCTTTGTGAAGGTGATCATGAACCACTTTCTCTACAAAGCGACGTCCTGGAGACGTTGGCTTACATTTTTGAATAGGCATAATTTTCGTCCTTATTCCGCTGCGGTTTCAGCGGTATCGCCCAAGTCAGCCATTTCAACATCTTGGCCAGCTTTCAGGGTGACGTATGCTTTTTTAACATCAGAACGACGTCCGATAGTTTTACCAAAGCGTTTAGTCTTACCTTTAGTGATAGTCGTGTTAACTTTAACAACTTCTACACCAAATAATTGTTCCACTGCTTTTTTGATTTCAAGCTTGTTTGCATTTAATGCAACCTTGAACACTTGAACACCAGCAGTTTCACCTAAAACTTGTGCTTTTTCTGAGAATACAGGTCCTTGTAGGACTTGATATAAACGTTCGTTGTTCATCCGAGTTCTACCTCAATTTTCTTAGCAGCAGCAACAGACATTACAACTTTATCGAACGCGATCAAGCTAACAGGATCGATTGCAGTAGCGTCAACCACATCAACGTGTGGAAGGTTGCGAGCTGCAAGGTATAGATTCTCATCTACAGCTTCAGTAACGATCAATGCGCGAGTTGCATTCAAGTCGTTCAGTTTTGCAAGCAATGCTTTAGTTTTAGGCGCTTCAACAGCAAACTCTTCAACTAATACAAGACGATCTTGGCGAACAAGTTCAGCTAAGATACATTGCATTGCACCGCGGTACATCTTACGGTTCACTTTTTGAGACCAGTCTTGTGGACGAGCAGCAAAAGTTTTACCACCGCCAACCCAGATTGGGCTACGAATAGAACCAGCACGAGCGCGGCCAGTACCTTTTTGACGGAATGGTTTTTTACCACCGCCAGAAACGTCTGCACGTGACTTCTGAGCTTTAGAACCTTGACGACCACCAGCTAAGTAAGCTGTAACAACTTGGTGTACAAGCGCTTCGTTAAATTCACGGCCGAAAGCTACTTCAGACAATTCAACAGCAGAGCCGGAAACAGTTTTTAAATTCACGTTATTTCCCCTCAGGCCTTGATAGTAGGACGAACAGTTACGTCGCCACCAGTAGCACCAGGAACCGCGCCTTTAACAACTAGAACTGAACGCTCTGTGTCGATTGCAACGATTTCAAGACCCTGTGTAGTTACGCGTTCAGCACCTAAATGGCCAGCCATTTTTTTGCCTTTGAATACGCGACCAGGAGTCTGGTTTTGACCTGTAGAACCTAGAACACGGTGAGAAACAGAGTTACCGTGAGTAGCGTCTTGAGTACGGAAGTTCCAACGCTTAACACCACCTTGGAAACCTTTACCTTTAGATGTGCCAGTTACGTCAACGATTTGACCAACTGTGAACAAATCTACAGTAAGCGTACCACCAACTTCACGACCTTCAAGCTCAGCTTCTGTAACGCGGAATTCTTGAACCAGACGACCAGCAGCAACACCCGCTTTCGCAAAGTGACCTTTCTGAGCGTTAGTTACGCGAGATTCGCGACGTTCACCAGTAGTGATTTGAATCGCTTGATAACCATCAGTTTCAAGCGTTTTGATTTGTGTGATGCGGTTAGGATCAACCTCAATCACTGTAACAGGTACAGAAACACCAGCATCTGTAAAGATACGGGTCATACCGCACTTGCGACCGACTAAACCAATAGCCATGTGCATAAACCTCTAAAAAAGCGGCTTAATTAACTTAGAGCGTTAATTAACCGAAAGCCTTAACCCAATGCGATCTGAACATCAACACCAGCTGCAAGATCTAATTTCATCAATGCATCTACAGTTTTGTCTGTAGGTTGAACGATATCGATCAAACGTTTGTAAGTGCGGATCTCATATTGGTCACGCGCATCTTTGTAAACGTGCGGTGATGTAAGAACGTTGAAGCGTTCGATGCGAGTAGGCATCGGGATTGGACCACACACTTGTGCGCCAGTACGCTTAGCGGTTTCTACGATCTCTTGAGCAGATTGATCAATTAAACGGTGATCAAAAGACTTAAGACGGATACGAATTCTCTGGTTAGACATACCAGTTAACTCCAAGCCAAAATATATAAAGAATCACTCTTGACGCATCTCACCCCACTAATAAAGGCAAGTGTCAAGAGCAGTGAAATATCACTAAGGTCGTGATCGATGCCACGACTGTAACGATAGTTAACCACTTTCTTCGCGGTTAACCCCCTTAATATCAAAGGGTCGCCCATTATAACGATTGTTTAATGCATAAGCAAATCCTTTTGTGGCTTTTTACATCATTTTTCAAATATTTCGACAAATCAATTGTTTAATAATTATACAGCCCGCCGCTGCGCTGCAGTTTGCTGTAACACATAATCTATCGCCTGATTTAATATCTGATTTCCTTGAATAAATTTATTTTTATTGGCGCGCTGCAGCTGCTCTACCGATTGCACATAAGGTCCCTGAAACAGGGCCAGCTCTTCTTCATCTTCCAGGAATAATTGCAGGCTTTCTGGCGTGGTTTCCGGGTGAAACTGAAAGCCCAGTACATTTTTGCCAATCTGATACATCTGATTGCGACAGGCATCATTTTCGGCCAGATGCACAGCCCCTTTGGGAATCTCGAAGCTTTCACTGTGCCACTGCATGACATTAAACTGCTCCGGCAACTGAAAATAGTCTGGTGGCACATGACTAACCTTGCGTACCTCGTGCCAGCCCAGCTCCTGTACAGGATTGCGACTGACGGCCGCGCCCAGCGCATTGGCGATCAGTTGCCCACCCAGACACAGACCAATGGCCGGTTTTCCCATGGCCAAATAACGCCTGAGCCAGCGTTTTTCCATTTTTAACCAGGGGAAATTGGCTTCATCATTAACGCTCATGGTGCCGCCCATGACAATTAACAAATCGACCTCCTCGATCTGCGGCAGCGCTTCAATATCCAGTGCTGAATCAACCGGCAAGGCAAAAAATTCTGTGGCACTGATCTCTGCATTTAACCGTTTTAAATGCGTATAACAACTTCCAAATCCTTCACCAGCAATATGCTGAAAATAATGTACTTTTAAATGCGACACCATGCGCTGAAACCTGTTGTTGTAGCTATGCTTTTAGGTTTTGCAAAAATGAAGCCAACTTTAGCGCCGAGTGTTCAAAGTCAAATAAATACAGCCAGATATGGCACAACTGATCCTTTTCTCTTAAGCTAAATTCAATTGATTGTCCTGATTTGAGCGAAGTCGTGAAAAAAAATCCGCAAACCGAACTGATTCATGCACCACGAAAAGCCCCTCAACTGATTTCTACGGTTCAACCTCCCCTCTATCGTGCATCGACGATTATTTTTAACAACACCGATGCACTGTTTAATCGCCACTGGACCGATGCCTATGACTATAGTTATGGCACGCATGGCACGCCGACGACCTTTACGTTAGGTGATCACATCGCGCAGATCGAAGGCGGTCTGTATCACCTGCTGGCGCCGAGCGGCCTCTCTGCGATTAATCTGGTCAATTCCTGCTTGTTAAGCCAGGGTGATGAGGTCTGGGTTCCGGACAATATTTATGGTCCGAATATGGAGCATCTGCGTAATCTGCAGCAGCGTTATGGCATTGCCGTCAAGGTCTATAACCCGTTGGAGGTAGAAAGCTTTAGCCCAAGCGATAAAGCCAAACTGTTATGGCTCGAAGCGGCTGGTTCGGTGACACTGGAGTTTCCGGACTTAATTGGTCTGGTAAAAAAAGCCCAAGCCCATAATATTTTGACTGCGCTGGACAATACCTGGGGCGCAGGACTGGCCTTTAATGCCTTTGATTTTGGCGAGGACCACTTAAGCGTAGATCTGACCGTGCATGCGCTAACCAAATATCCAAGCGGGGGTGGCGATATTTTAATGGGCTCGGTGGTGACGCGTGACCAGAAGCTCCATCATCAATTATTCCGGATGCATGCCATTCAGGGGATTTGTGTCAGCGGAGATGATACGGCGCAAATCCAGCGCAGTCTGGCCTCCATGCAGCTGCGTTACCAGCAACAGTCACAATCAGCACTGACCTTGCTGAACTGGCTAAAACAGCAAAAAGAGCTGGTTCAGGTCCTGCATCCGGCTGATCCGGACAGTGCCGGTCATGCATACTGGAAAGACATCTGCAAGGAGGGTCACAGCGCCGGACTGGTTAGTGTGATTTTTGATGCGCAATACAATTTAAACGATATTCGAGCATTCTGTGATGCATTAACCCTGTTCAAGCTGGGCTTTAGCTGGGGGGGACCGGTCAGCCTGGTCATGTTATATAACTTAAAAGAAATGCGTGTGCTGGAACATTTACATTTGAAAGATGGCCTGTTGGTGCGGTTCTGTATAGGACTGGAACATCCGGATGATTTAATTCAAGATATAGCGCAAGCACTACAACATTTAAAGCAGCATAAAAACGAATAACAACGAGGATCAGTACAGTATGGGTACACCAATTACCATTGCCAAAAAAACCCGTGATACCACACAAGCGATAGTCTTACATTCCCAGTTTGCCAACCGGCATGGCCTGATTGCCGGTGCAACCGGTACCGGTAAAACCGTGACCTTAAAAGTCCTGGCAGAAAGTTTTTCCCGCATTGGTGTCCCAGTCTTTCTGGCCGATGCCAAAGGCGATGTTTCCAGTCTGGCACAGGCTGGTTCCAGCAATCCCAAATTTGATGAACGGATTAAAAGCCTGGGTATTGACAGTATTCCCTTTGCTGCCTCGCCGGTGGTGTTCTGGGATTTATTTGGTGAACAGGGCCATCCAATTCGCACCACCATCTCCGAAATCGGACCGCTACTGCTAGCCCGGATGCTGAATTTAAATGACACTCAGGAAGGTGTATTGTCAGCGGTGTTTCGGAT
This sequence comes from Acinetobacter sp. YH12155, assembly GCF_013418255.1. Taxonomy (NCBI): domain Bacteria; kingdom Pseudomonadati; phylum Pseudomonadota; class Gammaproteobacteria; order Moraxellales; family Moraxellaceae; genus Acinetobacter; species Acinetobacter sp. YH12155. The sequence goes on along the minus strand of NZ_VPCK01000007.1, from coordinate 100,359 downwards.
TGCCGATGATCAGGGCCTCCTGCTGATTGACTTTAAAGACCTGAAAGCTATGCTCAGCTATGTTAGCGAACATGCGGCAGAGTTAAAGGCCGACTATGGCAATTTATCTCCGGCCAGTCTGGGCGCGATTCAGCGCAATTTACTGGCACTGGCCGATCAGGGCGGTGATCTGTTTTTTGGCGAGCCCAGCCTGAATATTCTGGATTTCATGCAGACCGATGCTCAGGGACACGGCAACATCAACCTGCTGGCTGCAGACAAGTTGATGCACACCCCGAAACTGTATGCGACCTTTTTATTGTGGATGCTGTCAGAGCTGTTTGAACAGTTGCCGGAAGTTGGTGATATGGACAAACCCAAGCTGGTGTTCTTCTTTGATGAAGCGCATTTACTGTTTGACAATGCCAGCCCGGCCCTGCAGGAGAAAATTGAGCAGGTAGTCCGCCTGATTCGCTCCAAAGGCGTCGGAATTTATTTTGTCACCCAGAATCCACTGGATTTGCCTGAAAGTGTACTGGGACAGCTCGGCAACCGGGTGCAACACGCCTTGCGCGCCTTTACCCCGAAAGATCAGAAAGCGGTCAAAACCGCGGCTGCAACCTTCCGTGCCAATCCGGAATTTCAGGTGGAACAGGCCATTACCGAACTGGCCGTCGGTGAAGCTCTAATTAGCTGTCTGGATGAACAAGGCACGCCGCAGATTGTAGAGCGCGGCTGGGTGATGCCGCCCTACTCTTCGTTTAGCCCGATTAGCCCTGAACAGCGCAAGGCACTGATGAGCCAGAGTATTGTCGCCGGTGTATATGAGCAGAGTCTGGACCGGGACAGTGCCTATGAAATGCTGCAACAGAAAGTAGCGGAACGTCAGCAACAGGCTGAACAGGCCGCGCTCGAACAGCAACGCGCCAAGGAACAGGAAGCCCTAGCCAAGCAGCAAGCTAAAGAGCAGGCTGCTTTAGCCAAACAGCAAGCGCGTGAGCAGGAACGTCTGGCCCGCGAACAGCAAAAAGAAGCTGAACGCACTGCACGGCAGCGTGAAAAGCTGACTCAGGACATTGTCGGTACCTTTGCCAAGAGCGCGGCCCGCACCTTAGGCGGCAGCACCGGACAGAAAATTGTCCGCGGATTATTAGGCTCCCTGTTTGGCCGAAAATAATCAAAAAACCGATAGGAACCGCTTTCATTATGGGATATTTTTATATCCCATAATTTTTTTATGGTTTTTTAAAAACAGTGCTTGCACTGGCGTTTTATAAAATGTATTTTAAATACATCTTATAAATAACCAGCCATGAGAGATCAGCCATGACTCCACAGCAAATTGACCTTGTAAAAGCAACTGTTCCTGTTCTACGTGAAAATGGTGTGGCCCTGACCAGCTATTTCTATAACCGCATGTTGGGGAATAATCCGGACCTTAAAGAAACCTTTAACCTGGGTCATCAACGCAGTGGTGCGCAGGCGCAGGCACTGGCAGGTGCGGTACTGGCCTATGCAGAAAATATTGAAGATCCATCAGTACTGGCGCCAGTAATTGAACTGGTCGCACACAAGCATGTCAGTCTGAATATTCAAGCTCCGGACTATAATATTGTCGGTGAAAACCTGCTGCACTCCATCAGCGAAGTGCTGAATATTTCCATGGATGATCCACTGATTGATGCCTGGGCCGCCGCGTATGGCCAGCTTGCAGAAGTGTTTATTAATACCGAACGTGCCATTTACGAGCAGCATCAGCAAACTCAAGGCAGCTGGTTAGGCTGGCGTAATTTCAAAATCGCCAAGAAAGTGGTAGAAAGCGACGAAATTACCTCGTTCTACTTTGAACCGGTCGATGGTGGTGCCTTACCAAAATATGAAGCCGGCCAATACATTTCAGTACGTGTTTTTGTCCCTGAACTGGACCTGAAACAACCACGTCAATACACGCTGTCAACCAGCCCGCAGCAAGACTACTTACGTATTTCAGTGAAACGCGAACCGGGTAATGGCGCCGACAAGATTGCAGGCTGGGTATCTAATGCGCTGCATCAGCTGCCAGAAGGTGCAGAACTTGAAATTTCAGCGCCAACCGGAAACTTCTACCTGATCGACAGCAACAAACGTAATGTGTTCATTAGTGGTGGTGTTGGCTTAACCCCAATGATTGCGATGCTGAACCAGCTGGTGACTTTAGATGTGCCACAACCGGTGACCTTCATTCATGCCTGCCGCAGCAAACAGGTACATGCCATGAAACAGCATATTCAGGACATCAAGGCGAAGTATCCACGTATTCATACCTTTACAGCCTATGAATTCCCGAATACCGAAGATGTGTTAGGTCAGGATTATGATGTGGCCGGTCGTCTGGACCTGAGCACCATGGATGCTGCCTTATTACCGGAAAATGCTGATTACTACCTGTGTGGCCCAATGCCATTCATGGCCGAGCAGCAAAAAGCCTTACTGGCACGTGGTATTAAAGCCGAACAGATTCACAGTGAAGCGTTTGGTACGGGTGGTGTACGTCACTAAAACCCCACACGTGTAAAACATAGGAGGGCTAGTCTGCTTATGGTAGACTAGCCTTCTTGTATTTCAACTTTGAAAAAATATTTGTGCGATCATGCAATTAAATAAATTCACCGACTATGCATTACGTATTCTGCTGTATATCTCCCCACCGCGAGATCTGCCGTATACGATTGCGGAAATTGCGCAGGATTTGCATGTTTCCCAAAACCATCTGGTTAAAATTGTGCATTTCATGGGCAAACAGGAATGGCTGATTACCACCCGCGGTAAAGGGGGCGGCCTGCGTTTAAATCCGGATGCACGGGCACTGAAGCTGGGCCAGATCGTGCGTATTTTGCAACGTGAAACCCAGATTGTGGAATGTAATACCCCGCCGTGCGTGCTGCGCAGCCGCTGTGGCTTAAAAGGCATTTTAGATCAGGCGCTGGAACAGTTTTATCAGAGTCTGGACCAGTACACCCTGTCCGACGTGTTAGATACTCCTGCACCGGCACAGTGGAGCACACAATCGCCAATTCAGCTGATCAATCTCTGAGTTAGATAACTTTTGCACACGGCTACAGCAAAGTTCGCGTGTCTGCGCGAGTTGATCTATAATACCGCTTTGTAAAAGCAGTGATGAAGTTAAGTTATGCACCATAGCAGAGGAAAATCGAAAAACACTAAGGCCGCTAATGCGCCGAAGCAAAAGATTAGCTATGAGAAAAAGGCTGATCCTGCGATTACCGAATATGCCGTTCGTGCCCTGAACTGGCTACGTAAAGCCGAATTCCTGATGAGTGCGCCAAAGCTGAATCTCTGTGTAGAAGATAGCGGCTATGAGGTGGCCTTTGCCGGACGTTCCAATGCTGGCAAATCCAGTGCGATTAATGCCCTCACCAACCAGAAACAGCTGGCACGTGCCTCGAAAAAACCGGGCCGTACCCAGATGATCAACTTCTTTAGTCTGGGCAATCCAGAGCAGCGTCTGGTCGATTTACCGGGTTATGGCTATGCTGCGGTACCGGAATCGATGAAAATTGTCTGGCAAAAAGAGCTGGAAAATTACCTGATTCATCGCAAGAGCTTACAGGGTCTGGTGTTACTGATGGATATTCGCCATCCACTACAGCATTTTGATGTGATGATGCTGGAATGGGCTTATTCTCGTCATCTGTTTGTGCATGTTTTGCTGACCAAATCCGACAAGCTGAATCGTGGCCCGGCCAATAAAGTCCTGCTGGAAGTAAAACAGCAGCTGAAAAAGATGAAGCTGGATTTCTCGATTCAACTGTTCTCCTCACTCAATCGTCAGGGTCTGGAAGAACTGGCCAGTGTAATGGCCGGTCGTCTGAACTTTACCCTGGAACAATCGCAGCAGTTTGATCTGGCCAGCATTCCGGAAGCTACGGCAGATGAACTGGAAGCAGAAGAGCTACCAGATCCTGAAGCTGTTGAACAGCTGACTGAAACGGCCGCCAAAGAGCCATAAGCTTTACATCTGCTTAATCCTGTCCGACAATAATTTACATCTATTGATATTGGAATGTCCCCTATTGCTAGTTTCAATGGGGGATATTTTTTTCATACTCATGCTGAGCATAATTTGAACCGCATCACATTTTAGAGGTGCAATACAGCATGAAAAAACTCCTCGCACGTTTTCGCCGTGCTGCCCGTGGCTCATCCATTGGCTACTTTATTCAACCGCGTAAAGTCCGCTTTGAATGGCAGGACACCCCCATCGACTGGATTCCGCAGCAGCCTTTTGCCAGTTATTTTATTAACGAAATTAACATGATTCTGCCGGCCGGCGAGTTCTGGTTTTGCCGGCTGTACAACAAGGTTTTGCCGCAGATTCAGGATGAAAAACTAAAATAGGATGTGCAGGCCTTTATCCGTCAGGAAGCCATGCACGCCCAGGCGCACAACTCGGCCAACAAGGATTATTTAACTGAACGCCAGATTGATATTCAGCGCAATATCAGTCTGATGAACGGGCTGTTTAACCAGTTACTGGCTGATCGGCCTTTAGGTCTGCAATTGCCGCAGTGGAGCGAACGGCACTGGGATCTGTTCCGTTTAGGTATTGTTGCTACGGTAGAACACATGACCTGCGTGCTGGGTAAATATGCGCTGTATAACCACGAATGGCAGCGTCAGGGCGCCGACCCGGCCATGCTGGATCTGGTCAAATGGCACGGCGCAGAAGAAATCGAGCATCGCACCGTAGCCTTTGACCTGTACCGGCATTTGGGTGGCAGTTATCTGGCCCGTTATTATCTGAGCCTGCTGGTGATTGCCGGGGTAATTGGCCTCTGGATTGATGGCGCGGCGCATATTATGCGGCAGGACCCGCGTTATGCATCAATCCGGCCGGCCCTGTATAAACCGTGGATCTGGCGGGAATGGTACCGCACTGCACAGGCCAATAACGGCTTATTGCCCTCACCATTCTGGCTGGTATCACAACAGTTGGGTTATTTAATGCCGTGGTATGACCCGCTGCATGAAGCCAAAACCGAAGATGCGCTGGCCTATCTGCAAGCCTCCCCGGCGGCACAGCGCGCCCAACTTAAAGTCGCGTAAAGCGTCCACTTGGTGCAGAATTGCAGAGATACAATTGCCCGACACAGGCAGCACTGTGTCGAGCCAGATTTCCGCTAAGATAAAAATCAGACTTGAATGAAAAGGCAGGAACAATGCGCGCATCTTTGAGTGTGATCACGCTGGCTGTGCAGGATTTAGACGCAGCTTTGCGCTTTTATCAGCAAGGTTTGGGCTGGCAGAGTGAAGGTATCGTCGGGCAGGAATTTGAACAGGGCGCAGTGGCGTTTATCACGCTGGATTCAGGCCTGACACTGGCACTGTGGCCGCAGGCTGCCTTGGCGCAAGATTCAGGCCTGCCCCTGAGCCGTTTTTGCCCGACCCAAATCAGTCTGGGGCATAATGTGCATAGTCCGCTGGACGTAGATCAGGTGATGCAGCAGGCCGAGCGTGCCGGTGCCACCATTGTCAAACCGGCACAAGCCACCTTTTATGGCGGTTATGCCGGTTATTTTCAGGACCCCGATGGCCATCTCTGGGAAGTAGTCTGGAATCCGTGCTGGGAAGATACTCAGGATTGAGTTGCGATCTGATCGTCGCGGGTATAACGGTCAACCACCACACTAATCATCATATCACCCTGGACATTGACTACGGTACGTACGGTATCCAGCAAACGGTCAATCGGCAGTAAAATGGCAATTGCTTCTGCCGGCAGACCGACCGATTGCAGTACCATAATCATGGTGACCATGCCGGCACTTGGAATTCCCGGCGCGCCCAAGGAGGCAATCATGGCGGTGGCACAGACCACCAACTGCTGGCCCAAGGTCAAATCCAGTCCCATTAAATTGGCAATAAACAGCGCCGCAGCGGCTTCATATAAGGCCGTGCCATCCATATTCAGCTGTGTACCGAGCGGAATTACAAAGCCAGCTGTTTGCGGACGCACCTTCAGGTTTTCCTGGGCGCATTTCATCGAAAGTGGCATGGTGGCCGAACTGGAACTGGTGGCAAATGCAGTAATTAAAGCAGCGCGGGTTCCTTTAAAGAAGGTCACTGGATTCATTTTGCCAAATAGCCACAGCAACAGCGGCAGTACCACCAGCCCATGGAAAATCGTGGTACCCGTTACCACCACAGCAAACTCAGCCAGACGGCTGAGTACGGTCACATCTTCGGTAGCAATCAGCTTGGCCAGCAGGGCAAAAATCCCCAGCGGTGCCAGTTTCATTACCCAGCCAATCATCAGCATCATGATGTCAAAAAACTGATGGCTGAGCCGGCGCACGGTCCGGAACTGCTCACCGCCTTTGACCAGCGCCACCCCGACAAATAAGGCAAACACCACCACCGCCAGCACATTGCCCTCGGCAAAGGCCTTAAACGGATTAATCAGAGTGTTTTGAATAAAATTGGTGAAGAAAGACGACGGCGTTAAGGTATCTGGCGTCTGATGCTGGCTCATCGCGTCCTGGAATAAACGCACATCTACACCTTTGCCGACTTCAAACAGATGCGCACAGGCCAGACCTAAAATGAGTGCCAATGTGGTGGTGGTCACACAGCACAGCAAGGTAATTTTCCAGACCCGGCTCAGCTGGCCAGAAGCCTGCAGGTTGGATACCCCGACTACAATCGAACTGAAAATCAGGGGAATCAGCAGCATTTTCAGCAGGCCGATAAAAATACTGCTGGCAATACTCAGGCCATATAAGCTGCCGTCATAAAATGCGCTGCCCGGCAACAGGTTCAACAAAAACCCGAATAGAATCCCTAAAATTGCGGCCACCAGAATTTGTGTATTTAAGCTCATGGGTGCATATATTGTGATGTCATCTTGCTTGGCACTATGCCATGCGAGCTGCGCTGAATCGAGCATTATTTTGTCAAAAGCAAATCCAGCTCAGGAAAAAAGCCCGGTGCCAGAAAAACTGGCATAAGATGTGCTTTATCAGTGCATTACCTTGTTTTTAAGACTAAAAGAGTAACCTCATGAAAAAACTCGCCCTTATTCTTGCACTAATTTGTAGCACCTCTCAGGTTTTTGCCCATTCTTCGGGCAACAGCAAGGCACAAGGCTGCCATAAACATGCACCAAGCGATTTGCCGCATTGCCATTGAAGGTAGGATAAAAAAAGCCGAATCGACTGATTCGGCTTTTTTTATTGATATTGGTTTACTGAGTTTCAATTTCGCGTAGGCGAATTAAACCTTCCTGCATGGTGCTACAGACCAGCTCGCCGTTTTGCCACATACGGCCAAAGTTCAGGCCACGCGAACTGTTGCTGATGGTGGCTTCCATGTCATACAGCATCCAGTCATCGACCCGGAATGGCTTATGGAAATACATGGCATGGTCAATACTGGCACATTGCAGACTTGGCGACAGATAACTCAAGCCATGCGGACGTAGCGCGGTGGTCATCAGGGTAAAGTCTGAGTAAAAGGCAGCAATGGCCTGATGCAGGGCAATTTCATCCTGCTCCGCTGCAATCGGACTATGCGTACGGATATAGTGCGCATAAGACGGCGCTTCCGGCTGCGGCTGAAACGGATTACTTGGATTCACCGGACGGATTTCTACATGACGGTCACGGGTAAAGCTGGCGCGAACGTTTTCCGGAATAAACTCGACAATGCTCTGCACCAGTTCCGCTTCATTTTTTAACTGTTCCGGTGCCGGATATTCAGGCTCGGAAATCTGGTAATTCAGCCCTTCTTCTGGCGCAGCAAACGATACCATACACATAAAGATGGTCCGGCCATGCTGGATGGCTCGCACCTGACGGCTAACAAAGCTCTTGCCTTCACGAATCCGGTCCACTTCATAAATAATCGGTGCGTTGACATCGCCACCAAACAGGAAGTAGGCATGTAAGGAATGCGCCGGACGGTCGGTGGTATACGAGGCTGCACGCAGTGCCTGGCCCAGCACCTGTCCACCGAACACGCGCTTACCGACCAGATTGCGGCTGATGCCTCGGTAGATATTTTCTTCAAGTTTTTCCAGGCTAAGCAGTTCAACCAGTTCCTGAGTCAGTGCATTCATGCGGGGAAACCTATGTCGGGATATTTAAAAATCAAAACAAGCAAAATAGAAACAGCTCAATCTTGCCTATTTTGCCATATTTGTCGACTAAAACACTAAAGTTTAACTGACTGCCCTGTCACGGCTCCCGTATAATGCGCCGCACTAAAAATACGATTTTTAACGATAAAATTGAGCACTAAAGATAGAATTTGTCAGAAAATGTCAGGCTATTTTTCGCTACAATTAGATTCATTATTTTTCCCTCAGATAATCTGCGGTACTGGTCATTGATTTAGGAGTTGGTATGTCCAAGAGTGGTTTTGGTCAAATTTATCGTCAGCTTTCAAGCAAACTGCTTGATCTGGTGGTAACCCCGCATGTACTGGGCGAGGTTCCTGCCGAAGCAGCAGCGACAGACCATTCAGAACAGCCGACCCAGAAAATTGTCTGCTATGTGTTGCAGAACCATTCCCGCAGCAATGCCCTGGTCCTTGATGGTGAAACACGCCGCTTAAAGCTGCCGCCCGCATTAGACCCGATGCAGATTGGCCAGCACAAGGAAAAAGCTTCGATTCTGTTTCTACAGCACTATGATGAAAACAATCTGCTAAATCCGCCGCCGCACGCCTTTCCGCCGCGTTTGCTGCGTCTGATTGAGCTGCTGGAGCGGCACCCGGAACTGGATATTGAGCTGATTCCGGTCACGGTCCTCTGGGGCCGCGCGCCAGATAAAGAAGATTCCTGGCTCAAACTGCTCCTGACCGATACCTGGGCCACGCCGGGCACCGTCAAGCAGCTGGTCAATATTGGCCTGCATGGTCGCCAATCCTATCTGGAATTTCATGAGGCACAGTCTTTAAGAGCGATGGTGCAGACCGCCAAGATGCAGGCACCAAACCTGTCGCCGGCGACCTGTATTATTAATACCTTAAATAATTATTTAGACAGCCAGCGCGAAGTGGTATTAGGTCCCGATTTATCGGACCGCCGTAACGTCATGCACAGTCTGATTAAAGCGCCGGATGTACAAGAAGCCATTCGCCGCGAAAGCATCCGCAGTAAAATCAGCATGATTGAAGCCGAGCGCCGTGCCATTGGCTATTTAAATGAAATCGTGTCGGACTATTCCTATGCCGCCATCCGCTTTGCTGAAACGGCGCTAACCCGTTTATGGACCCAACTCTATGATGGCGTCGAGGTGCATAATTTCAGTACCGTGCGTGAGCTGGCCAAAGACTACGAAATTATTTATACCCCGTGCCATCGCAGTCATATCGACTATTTATTGCTGTCTTATGTGATTTATAAACGCGGCATGATGGTGCCGTATATTGCGGCTGGCGATAACCTGAACATGCCCTTTGTCGGTCAGTTATTACGCGGTGGCGGGGCTTTCTTTATTCGCCGGACTTTCCGTGGCAATGGCCTGTACACCACCGTATTTAAGGAATATCTGTACAGCATTCTGTCGCGCAACACGCCGCTGGAATACTTTATTGAAGGCGGCCGTTCGCGTACCGGCCGCTTGTTGCCACCAAAAACCGGTATGCTGGCCATGACCGTACATGGACATTTACGTGGCCGCGCCAAACCGATTGCCTTTGTGCCAACCTATATTGGCTATGAACGCCTGATGGAAGGTTCGACCTATGTCGGTGAAATGCAGGGTAAACCGAAAGAGGCCGAATCCATTGTCGGTATTCTGAAAACCTTGAGAAAAATCGAGCGTATTTTTGGCAAGGTGCATGTGAATTTTGGCGAGCCAGTGTTTTTAGATGACATGCTAAAACAGCATGACGCCGAACAGATCAGTATCGAAAAAAATGACGATCCGATTCCGCAAGAAGTCTCCGATGCGGTAAACAGCTCGGCCTATGCGATTCTGGAAAACATTAACCGCGCTGTGGTGATTAATCCGGTATCACTGTTATCGCTGATTTTGCTGGCCACGCCAAAACACACCCTGGATGAAGCGATCTGTATCAAGCAGCTGGATACCTATCGTGACCTGCTCACTGCCCTGCCTTACGATGAGCGCACCCACATCACCCCACTTTCAGGCAAGGAAATTATTGCCTACGGTCTAAAGCTGAAACTGATTAAACGTGTGCAGCACGTTCTGGGCGATATTATTGCCATTGAAGACAATCAGGCGGTGTTGCTGACCTACTTCCGCAACAATATTCTGCATGCCTTTGTCCTGCCATCTCTGGTAGCAGCACTGGTGGAGCACAATGGTTCAATCAAGCGTGGCGATTTAATTAATGTAATTCGCACGCTGTATCCGTTCCTGAAAGCCGAGCTGTTCCTGAAATGGAATGAAGCAGAACTGAAACAGCAAATCTGTGCCTATGCTGATGGGCTGATTCAGGCCAAACTGATCAGTGAAGATGCTGAAGGGAATCTGCTTTCTCCGGCACCGAACAGTGAAGACCATAACCAGCTGGTGGTGCTGGCTGCGCCGGTGATGCAAAGTCTGGAACGCTACTACATGACCCTGGCGCTGATTACCCAGCGTGGTTCGGGCAATATTTCCGCCCGTCAGGTTGAAGAACTGAGCCATCTGGTGGGTCAGCGTTTATCGGTGCTGTATGAGTTCAACTCACCGGAATTCTTCGATAAGGCCCTGTTCCAGAGCTTTATTAAAGTGCTGACCCAGCAAGGCTATATCAGCACCAACAGCGACAATGCTATTGTCTTTGATGAGAACTTTAGCAATGTGGCGCAGTATGCCAATCTGGTGCTGGATGATGTCACCCTGCAAATGCTGCAACACATCACCACCTTTAGCGATGAAGAACTAAAAGATGCGCTGGATGCCCTAGCTGCGCAGCAAGCCAAACGTCGCTTAAAACGTAAAAAGAAATAAAAAACCGTCCATAACCCGTATCTTTGCCTTCATGCAAAGGTGCGGGAAATATCAGCCATCCTCAATAAAATGAAAAACTCTTAGTTCACATCCGCTTGCTGTAACAGGGCCAGATAATCCTGAAAACAGTCGTCATGCTGTAACTTAAAACCACTGTCCTGCATCCGTTTCGGTAAAATCCGCTTGCCGGTTTCGTGCGGACTGGTCAGCGTTAATAACGGCAGATGCAGCTGCTGCTGAAACCATTGCACCACCTCATGCAGCAGTTGCGGCTGACCATTACTGACAATATAACTCTCCTGCAGATGTTCCACGTGAATCATCTGTGCCAGAAAACGCGCCAGATCATCAATATGAATCCGGTTAGACCAGTGCCGGTTTGGATATTCGGTGAGCGTGTGCGCCAGCTTGACCATCCTTGCGATTGAGCTGCCATAAATACCGCTGGGCCGGATAATGGTGCAACGCTCCGGATAAGCGCTTAAATAGGCCTGCTCCATCTTGAGCAGAATGTCTGCCTGTGCATCTGGCGGCTGAAGCAGTGTGGTATCCTCAATCCATTCCCCGGCATTTTGTCCATACACCCGGGTCGATGACACCACCACCATGCGCCGCACCGGATGCGCTGCCAGCGCCGTTACAATTGGTTGCACCGAATCCAGATAGGTCTGCTGATAGGCCTCCGGCGTACTCTGCCCCGGACTGAGCAGCACATAGACCCAGTCAATGGGCGCCAGCTGGCTTAAATCCAGCTGCTGCACATCCTGAATCAGATGCGTTGCATGCACATCACTTTTCCGGCTGCGGCTAATTGTGGTAATTTGGTGGCCGGCTTGAAATAGTTGTTTAGCCACACGTGCAGATGTTTTACCATAACCGATAAATAAAATATGCATAACCCACTTGCTCATTACCATTGTTGAGGGGACATGGCCGCAGTCCATCAATTACAAGGCGTTGGCGCTGCTGCTGCCGCGTTACTGGAAAAACTGAATATTTTCACCACAGATGACCTACTGTTTCATCTGCCGCGTGATTATGAAGATCGTAGCACGATCATTCCGATGAACCAATTGAACGTCGGCCGCAGCTATTTACTGGAAGGCATTGTCAAAGGGGTCGATTTCCCACCCGGCAAACGCAAGTCGATGGCAATTCTGCTGGATGATGACAGCGCCAAAGTCACCTTACGTTTTTATCATATTTATAAAGGCCTAACCGACCGTGCCAAAGTCGGCAACCGCCTGCGCGTGTTTGGTGAAGTCCGGGTCGGCGCACGTGGTCTGGAAATGTATCATCCGGAAATCCAGCTGATCAGCGAGCATACTCCGCTACCGAAAACCCAGCTCACGGCGATTTATCCAAGCACCGAAGGGCTGACCCAGTCCAAACTGCGCGACTATGTCAAACAGGCGCTGAAACAGCACAGTGATGATCTGCCGGAACTGTTGCCGGAAAAATTTACCAACGGCTATGCACTGAAACAGGCGCTAGAATATATCCATGAGCCGCCAACCAGTGCCAATATGCTGCAGCTTGGTCAGGGTTCGCATCCGGCCCAGCAGCGGCTGATTTTTGAAGAACTGGTGGCACATCAGGTCAGTTTATTGACCCGCCGCGCTTATATTCAGCAGATTGAAGCGCCAGCTTTTGCGCCCAGCCAACATCTGGCCAAGCAGTTACTGGCCGGCTTACCGTTTAGCATGACCGGCGCACAAAAACGAGTGTCCAAGGAAATTATCCAGGACCTGAAACAAAACAAGCCGATGCTGCGGCTGGTACAAGGTGATGTCGGCGCCGGCAAAACGCTGGTGGCGGCGGTGGCGGCCTGTCATGCGCTAGAAGAAGGCTGGCAGGTGGCGCTGATGGCACCGACTGAAATTCTGGCTGAGCAGCATTATTTAAACTTTAAACGCTGGTTTGAACCTTTGGGACTGACCGTATCCTGGCTATCCGGAAAACAGAAAGGCAAGGCCCGCGCCAGCGCCGAACAGATTATTCAGGATGGCAGCGCCCAGCTGGTGGTCGGTACCCATGCGCTGTTTCAGGACAATGTCGAATTTGCCAAGCTGGGACTGGTGATTATTGATGAGCAGCACCGCTTTGGGGTCGATCAGCGGCTGGCCTTAAGAAACAAGGGCCTGAATCACATGACTCCGCATCAGCTGGTGATGACCGCCACCCCAATTCCACGTACGCTGGCGATGTCCGCCTATGGCGATCTGGACACTTCCATTATTGATGAGCTGCCGCCGGGCCGTACCCCGATTCAGACCGTGACCATTCCACTGGACCGGCGCGAACAGGTACTACAGCGTATTGCCAGCAACTGTGCCGAAGGCAAACAGGCCTATTGGGTCTGCACCCTGGTCGAACAGTCAGAAACGTTGGATGCGCAAGCTGCCGAAGTGACTTTTGCTGAAATCAAGGAACGCTTTCCGGAACTGAATATTGGTCTGGTGCATGGCAAAATGAAGGCTGATGACAAACAGGCGGTGATGCAGCAGTTTAAAGACAACCAGCTACAATTGCTGATTGCCACCACCGTGATTGAAGTCGGCGTCGATGTCCCGAATGCTTCAATTATGGTGATTGAAAATGCCGAGCGTTTAGGGCTGTCGCAATTGCATCAGCTGCGTGGCCGGGTCGGTCGGGGCGCCAAAGCCAGTTTCTGTGCCCTGCTGTATAAGCATCCGCTGTCGCAAAACGGCCAGGAACGGCTGCGGATTTTAAGAGAAAGTAATGATGGCTTTGTGATTGCCGAAAAAGATCTGGAACTGCGCGGCCCCGGGGAGTTGCTGGGCACCAAACAAACCGGCGATATGGGCTTTCGGGTGGCCAAGCTGGAACGCGATGATCATCTGCTGAATCAGGCACATTATGTGGCCCAGCAGATGCTGAAAGATTATCCCGAGCAGGCCGAGGCCCTGCTCAAACGCTGGCTGCCGGAAGCACCACGTTATGCCTATGTTTAAGCTGCTGGCGCATAGCCGTACGCTATTGCAAAAATTACTGCCCTGCCAGCTCTGTGGCAGTGCGGCCCAGCAGAAGTACCGGGTCTGTGCAGATTGCTTGCAGCAACTGCCATGGTTAAAAGCAAACGTCTACCGGCAGGAAACCGAGATTCAGGTGGCCTGTCATTATCGTTATCCAGTCGACCGGATGATTCAGCAATTCAAATATGAGCAGCAATTGCATTATCAGCCTTTACTGGCGGGCAGCCTGTGTGAATTGGCCTATCCACGGGTACAGGCCATTGTCCCGATGCCGGTGGCAACCGAGCGACTGGCAGAGCGTGGCTATCATCATACCCTGCTGCTGGCTCAGGTGCTGGCACGCCATTTACAGCTACCAATCTGGCAACCGGTTGTACGGCGCCATCAACACAGTCAAAAAGGCTTAAGCCGGCTGGAACGACTGGAAAATCTGGACCAGCAATTCCAGCTGCGACCCGATGCCGGCCGGCCTTATCGCCGGGTATTAATTGTTGATGATGTGGTCACCACCGGCAGCTCAATTCGTGCGCTAAAACAGCAGCTGGAGCAACTTGGCTGTCACAAGGTCTATGCGGTGTGTATTGCCAGTGCCGACGGATAAATCATTTCAAAAAGACAGCCAGCCTTAAGCCGACTGTAACAGATGCTGTTTCACCCAGGGAATCACCACTTCTGTGGTTAACGGTGCCAGACGCATCGTCTCATCCTCCAGTTCAATCCATTTCATTTCCGCAATTTCTGCCTGAACCTGCGGGTCCTGATCGAGCTGCACATAATAGACATAACTGACCAGACGATGATCCGGCTCATTGGCTGTAGCGGTTTCAAAACGGCCAACAAACTGTTTAATCTGGGCCTGACAGCCAATTTCTTCCTCGATTTCCCGGCAGATGGTCTGCTCCGGTGGCTCATTGCTTTCCAGCTTGCCACCAACCTGCATAAAGCATTCAGTGTGCTGTTTGCGTACCAGCAGCAATTGCTGCTGCTCATTCAGAATAATGGCCGCAGCTACGGTAATGGTGTTCATATTTATTTCACCAAGGCTTGACGGTCAGCCATGCCCCATTTCGGTTCAGGTGCCTGAAAACGTTCAAATTGGCTTAAAATCTCATCCATAGAATCAGACACAATTAATGCCTCGGTAAAACGTGCATGGGTAAAGCCCTTGTCAGTGGTCATGCGAATAAAGCGCAGCAGATCATCATAAAAACCTTCAACATTTAAAAAGGCATTCGGTTTTAAATGAATTCCCAGCTGGGCCCAGGTCCACTGCTCAAAAATTTCTTCCAGCGTACCGGCACCGCCCGGCATGGCAATAAAGGCATCGGACAGTTCTGACATTTTGGTTTTACGCTCATGCATATTCTTCACCACATGCAGCTCGGTTAAACCGGGATGGGCCAGCTCGCGATCAACCAGTGGCTCCGGAATCACGCCAATTACGGCACCACCGGCCTGCAAGGCACTGTCTGCGACCACACCCATTAACCCGGAGCGACCACCACCATAGACCAGGGTTTTGCCCTGTTTTGCAATCGTTTGCCCGACCAGCTGCGCCGTGTCCACAAAAACCGCATCGGAACCTAAAGCCGAGCCACAGAAGACTGCAATTGAATTTGTCATTTTTTCACCATGTTCAGCGGCTATGATGCCGCAAATATACCCTTGAGCTGGTTTTTTAAATAAATTAGCACTTCAAACAGTGTTTTTAATCAAATCCTTGTCTAAAATACACCCATCAATAAAACCCATACTGCGCAAGGGAGAAAAGACTAATGCTTGAAGCCTTTTACGCCACAGAGCGCGGTAGTCTGGAAGACGCTACCATCAACGGCGGCTTCGACCTGCATCCAGAACTGGTCTGGATTGACCTGATCGCCCCTTCACAAGAAGAACAACAGTGGGTCATGGACGCCTACCGGCAGGATTTACCCACCTTAAAGTCTCTGGAAGACATTTCCTCATCTGCCCGATTTTACCGTGATGATGATGGGGTTTTACACATCAGCACCTATTTTTTAACGAAAAATAAAAACTATCAGGTCGATGATGAATCGGAAGAAAATTCCAGTATTCTCGCCACGGTACAAACCGTTGCCTTTATTTTAAACCGGGACCGTCTGCTAACCCTGCGCGGTGAAAAACTGGTGGCCTTTCGTGCTTTTCGGGCCCGTGCACGACGCAATGATTATGAAATTGATTATAAAGACCCGACCTGGGTGCTGCTCGGGCTGTTAGAAGCCAAGCTGGATGAGCTTGCGGATATCTTGGAAGATATCCACAAGGACCTGGAAAAATACTCCACCGAAGTGCTGAATAACCGCCACCGGGAAATGATTTTAGACCTTGATGACATGATTACCCGGCTGGCTCAACTGGAAGATATGCTTGGAAAAGCCCAGCTCTGTCTGATTGATTTACGCCGTGTGCTGACCTTTTTAGCGCGTCCACGTGCCTTGGGCAGTCATATTTATGATGCCGATATCCGTGAACTGAGTGAAGATGTACGCTCGCTGGTCGAACACGACGCCTTCCTGTTCCAGAAAGTACGCTTCCTGCTCGATACTACTTCGGGTTTCATTAACACCGAACAGAATGACACCATCCGTCGCTTCTCGATTTTACCAAGTATGCTGGCACCGCCAATGCTGGTGGCCAGTGTTTATGGCATGAACACCGACGTACTGCCTTTTGCCAAAGGCACCACCAGTTTTATTATTGTCAGTATTATCCTGATTGGCTTCTTTATCGGGCCGCTGATTTACTTCAGATGGAAGAAATGGATTTAATGCGACATGTCTCTCCCTAAGGGAGAGAGTTAGAGAGAGGGCTGGTTTCACTAATCCTTCATCCCTCCTCACCTCCCTTAGGTAAAGAGAGAAACTTAACGCCATAAAAAAGCACCTCGGTTGAGGTGCTTTTTGTTTAAGCGCTGAGCTGTAAATCATCCTGCAAATGACAGGATTGAATAATCTTCATCATTTTTTCCGGGACGGCTTTAAAGACCAGCCCTTGCGCATCCGGGGTCTGTCTTAACCAGCGCACCAGCACAGCCAAAGCCAGGGTACTGCCCTGCTCAAGTTCGGCCAGATTCACCACCACCGGGGCGGGCTGCTGTTGAATCAGCTGCAAGCCCTGCTGGTAATACTGCTCGGCATTGTTAAAGTCAATTTTCCCGGAAACCCGCAGTTCCTGATTTACATATTCAATCACAGCACGTCCTATTATTTTTTATCAACCGCAGCTTCTGCATCTGGTTTAAAGGTCGCAATCGCTTTATCAATATTGCCGCCATTACGTTTGACGTTGGCTGCAAACTGGTTACGGAACTGCAGACCTAAATCAATCCCGGATACGTTGATGTTACGGATTTTCCACTGATTGCCTTTATCGACCAGCTGGAACGATACCGGAATTTTCTCGCCTTTGTTGTTAAAGTCGATGGTCACTACCGGGTTCTTGCTGTTGCTGGCTTTATACGGACGTAAGGTATAAGTCTGGTTGCTGAATTTCGCAAAGGCTGAACCGTAGTTTTCAATCAGGGTTTCACGGAAATTCTTTTCAAACTGGGCACGCTGGGCAGCCGAACTGTACTGATTGGTCGCATAGGTTCCCATCACAATACGGGTAAAGGCTTGTGAATCGATATACGGATCAAGGTTCTGGCGCACAATGGTTTTCACCAAGGCCGGATTATTTTGCAGTTTGGCATGATCGGCTTTTAAACGCGAAATCAGGCCATCCGCCACTTTCTTGATAAATGCGGGAGGAGTTTCGGTTGGTGCAGCAAATGCACTACCTGCCACCAGCGTGGCCAAAACACTTGCGGTCAAGGTTTGTTTGAACAATGTCTTCACTAAAATTTCTCCTCTCAATTACTCAACAAATGACACTTCTGCATCTGTTGTTTCAGCGGATGTCTCATCTGCCGGGTTATCGGATGATGACTTGTTGCCTGCGCCACCGGTCACAAACTTGGTCACAAGGTCTTCAATTTCCATGGTGCTTTGGGTATTACTGATTTGATCACCACGTTTTAAATAATTCAGACCACCACCCGGTACAATCTTCAGGTACTTCTCACCCAAAAGACCATTGGTTGCTACCATTATGTAAGCATCTTCATCGATATTGGTGATGGAGGTCATGTTATCCAACAGTTGCTTTTCCATTGCTTTTTGTTGCGCAGGATCGGCTTCGCTGTATTCGCTGCTGTAACGCAACTCTTCCAGGGCATATTGTTGCACCTGTTGTAACTGTTCCTGATTAAAGGTGGTCAACTCACCATCCAGAATCATGGTCACAGTGGCCAGACGCGTCACCGGGTCTAAAGTAATGGATTCGACCTGCCCGACTTTAACCCCGCTTAAGGCCACTTTGGCACGCGGCTTGATCCCGTTAATATTGTCAAACGTTGCGGTCATGGAATAACTGTCCTGAATGGTGGTGCCCACCAGACCACTGACCCGCATCGCCAGGAAGAATAAAGCAATACCAAACAGAATGACAAAAACACCGACGGCCAGCTCACTAGTACGTGATTTCATTAAACACCTCCGAACATGACCGCAGTCAATACGAAATCAAAACCTAAAACACAAAGCGATGAATACACCACGGTACGCGTGGTAGATGTCGCGATACCTTCAGACGTAGGCTCGCAGGCATAGCCTTGGTAGACCGCAATCCAGGTACAAATTAATGCAAAAACAAAACTTTTAATAATGGTGCCGTTAAAGATATCTTTATAGAACTGTACGGTGCTTTCCATACCGCTCCAGTAAGAGCCTTCATCGGCGCCTAAAAAATCTACCCCAACGAATTTACCGCCCATAATGCCGACTGCAGCAAAAATCACGGATAGCATCGGCAAGCTGAAAATACCGGCCCATAAACGTGGCGAGATGACCCGCTTTAAAGGATCGACCCCGATCATTTCCATACTGGACAATTGTTCGGTGGCTTTCATCAGGCCAATTTCAGCAGTCAAGGCAGAACCGGCACGGCCAGCAAATAACAGGGCCGCAACCACCGGGGCCAGTTCACGCAGCAAGGTTAGGGCCACAGCGGTGCCCAGCATGGCTTCACTGCCAAAGGTCACCAAAATGCTGTACATTTGCAGGCCCAGCACCGCACCAATAAATAAGCCCGACACCACAATAATCAGCAGTGACATCACCCCGACGCGGTACATCTGGTAAATAAACAGTTTCACGCCAATCCAGGTTGGCATGGAAAATAAAATCTGGAGCAGCATTAATGTGGCAACGCCTATACCACGTACCCGCTCAATCACACGGCGTCCTAATGCAGCAATCGCATTCATGCTGAATGCACCTCATGACTTAAATAGGGTTGATGGCTAAACTGATAGTCGACCGGGCCTTCAACTGAACCGGTTAAGAACTGACGTACAAAAGGCGAGGCATGCTGTTTTAATTGTTCTGGGGTGCCTTCACCCTGCACTTTCCCTTCCGCCACCACATAAATATAGTCGGCAATGGATAGGGTTTCGGCCACATCATGCGACACAATAATGGTGGTTAAATCCAGTGCTTCACGCAATGAACGGATTAAACGGGTCAATACGCCCATCACAATCGGGTCCTGACCGGCAAAAGGTTCATCGTACATAATCAGTTCCGGGTCCAGCGCAATGGCACGCGCCAAAGCCACACGACGGTTCATCCCGCCAGACAGTTCAGACGGCATGAGCTGCTCGGCACCACGCAAACCCACCGATTCCAGCTTTAAAGCCACCAGTTCGGCAATAAGATGTTCGGGTAAACGGGTATGTGCACGAATCGGGAAGGCCACGTTTTCATAAACCGTCATATCGGTAAACAAGGCACCGCTTTGAAACAGCATGCCCATTCGCGCCCGTGCTGCAAACAGCTCCTGACGTGACATTTTCCCAATATTCTTACCATCGAGCAGCACTTCACCCTGATCCGGAGTGAGCTGCCCGCCAATTAAACGCAGCAAGGTGGTTTTACCCGTGCCTGACGGTCCCATAATTGCAGTAATCTGCCCACGTCGAATTTTTAAGCTGACATTGTCGTAAATGACCCGCTCCCCTCGTTTAAAGCTCAGGTGATTGACTTCAATCAGTGCTGGCGCCTGTAGAGGTGTCTGATTATTCATAGCTGAGGATTTTCCTGCATTTTTTCAGCATGCATACTATAAAGGATTGGAGAACAAATTGTTATCTATGAAATTCTTTTAAACTGTGTACAAGTTGTACAATTTTATTATGGTCTAATTTGAGTGTAGAAACAAAGAGATGCAGCTTAGGCAAAAGTTCTGTAAATAAAAAAGATGAGGTTACAGAGCAGCAAAACCAAAAAAATATATGGCATAAGCACCTCTTTCATAGATGACACACCGGGCAGTTTGTGCGAATGATAATGAGACATCGCTTAATATATTCTTAAATAAACTTGAACCAGTATACATTTTCCTCATCAAAATTCAAATTTTCTCGCATAAAAAAACCGGTGCAAGCACCGGTTTTCTGAATTCGCTCAGTTCAACTTAGTCGTTGAATTTACGACGACGGTCACCACCTTCACGGCGTGGACGGTCGCTGTTGAATTCGCGACGTGGACGATCTTCACCGAATGAACGCGCTGGACGGTCGCCAAAATCACGCTTAGGACGGTCACCGAAAGCACCTTCACGACGTGGTTTGTAGTCTACGCGGTTGCCACGGTTGTCATCATTGCTGTCAAAACGTGGACGCTCGTTGAAACCACCTTCGCGACGCGGACGGTCACTGTTGAATTCACGGCGTGGACGATCATCGAAAGAACGTTGTGGACGGTCACCAAAGCCACCTTCACGACGTGGACGGTCGCTGTTGAATTCGCGACGTGGACGGTCATCGAAAGAACGCTGTGGACGGTCGCCAAAGCCACCTTCACGACGCGGACGATCGCTGTTGAATTCACGACGTGGACGGTCTTCACCAAATGGACGCTCGCCACGTGGTTTGTCGTCGAAGCTGCGACGTGGACGGTCATCACCGCCTTCACGACGTTTGAAGTTGCTTTCGCCTTCAAAACGACGGCCACCGCCGAAACCACCACGGCCACCGCGACCACCGTCACGTTTACCACCACGACCGCCGTCACGACGTGGACGTGCTGGAGGTGGAGATGGCTCTAAACCTTCAATTTCAGATACTTCTAAACGTGCATCTAAGTAATCTTCAAGCGCACGAATTTTACCGCGTTCACGGTAAGTCGCCAAAGTAATCGCTTTACCAGTACGACCGGCACGACCAGTACGGCCAATACGGTGTACATAGTCTTCGTTCTTCATTGGCAGACCGAAGTTAATCACGTGAGAAATAGTCGGTACGTCCAGACCACGCGCTGCAACGTCAGTTGCAACTAAAATCTTGGCACGACCTTCACGAATGCTGCGTAAACGGCGGTTACGAACGGTTTGTGGCATTGCACCATGCAGCGCAACAACTGAGTGACCTGCTTCAGCCAGTTCTTCAGCCAGCATATCGGTATCTTCTTGGGTAGAAGCGAATACAACGGCCTGATCAAGATCCTGTTCGCTCAACCAGTGCGTCAACAGTTTTTTCTTGTGCTCGAAACCATCAGTCCAGTGCAGCGTTTGAGTGATGTCCGTATTAGTAGAGTGACCAGTTTCGATCGCAATACGTTCTGGCTCATTCATCATACGTTCAGCAAGCGTGATGATACGTGGTGCAAATGTCGCAGAGAACATTAAGGTCTGTTCGCGGTTTGCAGCCAAATCACTGATTGCTTCCAGGTCTTCAGAGAAACCCAGGTCCAGCATACGGTCAGCTTCGTCAACGATTAACGCATTAACTTTGTCGAGTTTGATTTGACGACGGTTCACAAGGTCAAGTAGACGACCTGGCGTCGCTACAACCACTTGTGCACCTTTTAACTGTTGAATTTGTTTACCAAAAGGCATACCACCCATGATCGCAGCAATACGAACACCTTTCATGTGACGTACAAATGCAATCGCGTCCTGGCTCACCTGTTGAGCAAGTTCACGTGTTGGGCAAAGTACCAGAATAGATGGCTGAGTAATGGCTTTCATACGTTCTTTAAACGGAACGAATGTGTCCTGGTTTGCAAGTGCGTTCAGCGTTGGGAGAAGGAACGCTGCAGTTTTACCCGAACCGGTTTGGCTTGATACAAGAAGATCTTTACCTTCTAATGCCGCAGGAATTGACTGTTCCTGTACAGGCGTAGGCGCAGTAAAGCCAAGAGCGTCTAACGCTTGTTGTAAAGTTTCGTGTAGAGGAAAATCAGCAAAAGTTTTGCTCATAGAGTATTTCACCCGAGAATTGGGTGCTCCATAATAATAAAGTCAAATGGACATCGGCAAAAAGCGGCACAGCATTGAACGCTGAAAATTTAAGAATTCAGCGGCGATCCGAGTAACGACGATGTTGATATAACGCACGCATGATTACGGCTTAACCTGAAGGAATCGCTTTAGCGATTGGGGCGCGAGATATCGTCCTCTCTTTGGACCGCACGCGCATACACAATGATTAGAAGAGAAATGTTCAGGTAATGAACGGAAATTAAGTGCGTGGGCGGATTATAGCAGGATTATTTTAAAAGTCATCTAATTTAATCAACTTTTGCGTTAATTTCTGTACCAGTCGTTAAACTTGAATTAAATCAAGCACAAATAACAGGCAAAAAAACAGCCCGACTGGGCGGGCTGTTTTTTAGGGCTTGGGAGCAAGCCTTGTCATTTCACTCAATGCGTCTATTATTTTGCCGCGTCGCCCCAGGCAGGTACTACTGCCTTCATTAAAGGCTTCAGCATTTTCATAGAACACGCAAGTACCTGACCATTGTCCATAGAATCGCTGCCACCACGTGCATCCACTACAGTACCACCAGCTTCTTTGACGATTAACTCACCCGCTGCGATATCCCACGGTTTTAGGCCCAGCTCGAAATAGCCATCTAAACGACCAGCTGCCACATAAGCCAGATCCAGCGCAGCAGAACCTGCACGGCGATATTGCGCACCGGCTTCAGTCACGTTCAATAATGATTCGAAATGGTTTTTGGCATACGACACCACTTCACCATTACGTTTGGCGCGGTAAGCATGGCCCACAGCCAGGAACGTATTCTCCAGGCTGTCTTTAACATTCACGCGGATACGGCGCTGATTAAGCATGGCACCACGACCACGGCTGGCAGAGAACAATTCGTCTTTGACTGGATCATAGATCACGCCGTGCTGAGTCACGCCTTTGTGCTGAACAGCAATAGAGATACAGAAATGCGGAAAACCGTTGATGAAGTTAAGCGTACCGTCTAAAGGATCGATCACCCAGCACCAATCGGCGTCATGACCTTTACCTTCTTGCAGACCGAACTCTTCACCCAAGAAACTGTGATTTTTATAGCTTTTACGTAGGGTATCGATGGTCAACTGTTCCAGGTAACGGTCAACACGCGTTACTGGACCATCAATTCCTTTTTCTTCGACTTGTAGATCGAGTTTATGACGATTCTGATGCGCTTTTAAAAGCTCTTGACCAACTGTTTGAGCCGCACGCGCAGCCATCACCACCATAGGTTCCATTGAACACCCACTACAAATTTGAAGATACTGATAAAGAATAATGCATAAAAGCCCCAACATTTTAGCAAATATTGGGGCTTTTGGGGAATAAATGTTTCTAAAATTTATTGCTTCAGGATGAAACGCTCTCGGTCAGCTTGTTCCAGGCCTGGGTCATGGCCTGCTCGATACCGGCGGCATCAAGACCGGCCTGCTGCAACATCTGGCTATGTGTGGCCTGTTGCATAAAGCTGTCATCCAGGCCTAAGTGAATAATAGGCTTGACCAGCTGAGCCTTGGCCAGATATTCACTGACGGCACTGCCCGCGCCGCCCATCACTGCATGTTCTTCTACGGTTACAAACAGCTGGGTGTTTTCAGCCAGGCGTTCAATCATGGCTTCATCCAGCGGTTTCACAAAACGCATGTTCACCACTTGCACGGCAATGTCATGCTGGGCTGCAAATGCCTGTGCTGCTTCAATGGCCGGATAGACCCGGCTACCAAAGGCCAAAATGGCAATCTGCTCATCCGACTGTTCATTAAAACGCGCCACAATTTCTGCCTGACCGATCTCCATCAGGTTCAATTGCTGCTGAATTTCGACTCCAACGCCATTACCACGTGGATAACGCACCGCTGCCGGCCCCGGATAATGATAAGCCGTGTGTAGCATCTGGCGGCATTCATTTTCATCTTTAGGCGCCATGATCACCATATTCGGTACGGTGCGCATGTAGGCATAGTCATAGGCTCCGGCATGGGTTGGACCATCTTCACCGACCAGACCGGCCCGGTCGATACCGAAGGTGACATCCAGATTTTGCAGCGCCACATCATGAATCAGCTGATCATAACCACGTTGCAGGAAAGTCGAATAAATCGCGACCACCGGTTTTAAACCTTCACAGGCCATTCCGGCCGCCAAGGTCACGGCATGCTGTTCAGCAATGGCTACGTCAAAGAAACGCTCCGGATATTGCTTGGCAAACTGCACCATGCCCGAACCTTCGCACATGGCCGGAGTAATCGCCAGCAGGCGTGAATCTTGTGCAGCTTCATCAGATAGCCATTGGCCAAAAACATCGGAATATTTAGGTGCCGCTGCTGCAGACGCGCTGCTGTTGATTTTACTAATTGCGTGATATTTAATCTGGTCCGCTTCTGCCGGGGCAAAGCCTTTGCCCTTTTTGGTATAAACGTGGATTAAACGCGGGCCTTTACGCTTTTTCAGCGCCTGGAATACATTGACCAGCTGATCAACATCATGGCCATCAAAAGGACCAAAATAATCAAAACCAATCGCTTTAAATAAATTATCAGCCGCATCGGTTGCAGCACAATGCAAACGTGAGGTGTAGTTCCACTCGGGATGTGGCTGGATATAGGCCTCGCCAGCAGCATCAATATGCACGCTTTCGCCGCGCTGCCACAGCGCCGCCAGATGTTTGGCAAAACCACCGGTGCTGCAGGAAATTGACATATCATTGTCGTTTAAAATGACCATTAAATCGGCCTGATGCGCCACCGCATCATTCATGGCTTCAAAGGCCATGCCGGCGGTCATGGCACCATCACCAATAATTGCCACCACTTCACGCTGCTGCTGCTGATAACGGCTAGCCAGCGCCATGCCCAAACCGGCAGAAATCGCGGTGGATGAATGTCCGACGCCAAAGGTATCAAATTCAGATTCTTCACGGGCCGGAAACGCGGCCAGACCATCTTTGGCACGAATAGTGGTCAGCTGTTCACGGCGTCCAGTTAAGGCTTTATGCGGATAAGCCTGATGACCGACATCCCAGATCAGACGGTCATGTGGCGTATTAAACGCATAATGCAAGGCCACAGTCAGTTCGATGACCCCTAAATTGGCACCGAAATGCCCGCCACTTTGCCCTGCTGCATACAAAATGAATTGACGTAACTCATCTGCCACTTGTGCTAACTGGCTTTGCGCGAGTAAACGTAATTGTTGTGGATGATCTATGCTATCCAGCAACGGTGTTACAGGGCGTTGAGTCGGTATTTCTGTATACAACATATGTGGCAAAGCCTTCTAAAGCCTGGCAAAACCTAAGCTAGGTCAAGGGGGAGTTACTCGATCATATAGTCGAATTGTACCATCTTCAATCAGCCACATTTCTAGCGATGTAGTTTTGAGCAATGATTTCAGTCGGGCAGTGTTTAGGTGGCGTAGATTATCCTGAATAACCTTGCTATTTATCAACTATTATCGTTCGCTTTCTACAAAAAAGAAAATCTTCTGCAGAAATTCAGCAATCCTATTCTACTAATGTCTGAGCATTAGGCTATACTTTAACGCATTCATGAACAATTTAACGGGTAAAACTGTGCCTATAGAATTTGTCGCAACGTCAAGACTACCAACCGCTTTTGGTGAATTTAAAATTACTGTATTTCAAGATCCGAAAACTGGCGAAGAGCATGTTGCACTGTCTAAAGGTCTGGAACAGGCCCCGACCGAACCGGTACTGGTTCGTGTCCATTCCGAGTGTTTAACCGGGGATGCCTTTGCTTCATTAAAATGTGACTGCGGCCCGCAATTACAGGCCACCCAACGCCTGATTAATGAAGCCGGACAAGGGGTGATTTTATATTTACGTCAGGAAGGACGCGGCATTGGCCTGACCAACAAGATTCGTGCCTATGCCCTGCAAGATCAGGGACATGACACGGTAGATGCCAATTTAATGCTGAATCTGCCTGCCGATGCCCGTCAATATGATATGTGCAGCATTATGCTGGATCATCTGCAAGTCAAAGCGGTGCGGTTAATTACCAATAACCCGCTAAAGATTGAAGCATTGCGTGAACAAGGAATTAATGTGGTTGATCGCGTGCCGTTAACGGTAGGTTTAAACCCGTTTAATGAGCAGTATTTAAAGACCAAACATGAGCGTATGGCGCATATGTACCAAAAAGATGACTTCTAAGTCATTTTAAGGTTTCCAAAAACAGCTTTCCCTCTTTTAAAGTCAAAACACCTTTTAATCAAATGACCGGCGACAGGAATGTCGCCTTTCCGCTTATCTCGATTAAATGGCTTCTTTTTAAACTATTTCAAATTGGCAGACTACCTGTATCAATAACATTTCATTCTGCATGAAGGCTTTTTCTTTGTTACTTTGACGGGGCAAAGTAACCAAACCCCTTTATTTCACTGATATGGCATCCCTGCCATACAGTGAAATGGCGACCTCCCTGTCGCCGGGTCATGTGATTGAATGCTGAATTGGATAAGATAAAAATTAAATCGTCATTGAGAAAATACGGGTACTCGGTACTTTACGTTTTAAACGCAAATCAAACGCCATACAGATATTACGTACAAACGGTTTGCCCTGCTCCGTAACCTGTAAATGATCCTCAAACAGCGTTAACAAGCCATCTTCCTGCATTTCTTCCAGCTGCTTGAGCACCTCAGGCAATTCCGGGAACTGCATCTCTGGCTCGGCCCATGAGGTCTGGAAACTGCACATCAAGTTCAGAATATGCCGGCGAATCATCAGGTCCTCAGCGGTCAATACATGCCCGCGAAATACCGGAATTTCATTCTGTTCCAGTCGCGCATAATAATCTTCCAGGGTCTTTTCATTTTGCGCAAAGCTGTACCAGCTATCACTGATGGAAGATAACCCAAGCCCAATCATCAGCTGGGTTTTGGAAGCGGTATAGCCCATAAAGTTACGGTGCAGACTGCCCTGCTGAAAAGCCTGATACATGGCATCGCTTTTCAGGGCAAAATGATCCATGCCAATTTCATGATAACCATGCGCCAGCAGTTTTTTCTTGCCCTCTTCATACAGGGTACGTTTCAGTTCATCTTTTGGCACATCATCATCTTTAAAACCGCGCTGGCCATTGCCTTTAATCCACGGCACATGCGCATAACTATAAAAGGCCAGACGGTCCGGATTTAACTGGGTGGTCTGCTGAATGGTATTTAGAACATCGTCCAGATTCTGAAAAGGCAGACCAAAAACCAGATCATGCGAAATTGACGTATAGCCAATGTCACGCGCCCATTCGGTCACACGCTGCACATGTTCATAAGGCTGAATCCGGTGGATGGCTTTCTGGACCTTTTCATTATAGTCCTGCACGCCATAGCTGACCCGGCGAAAGCCCAGATCATACAGCGCTTGCAAATGTTCACGAGTGGTATTGTTCGGATGGCCTTCAAAACTGAATTCATGCTCGGGCGCGACTGTGGCTTTGGCCAGAATGCCCTGAATCAGCTGCTGTAAATGGGCTACAGAAAAGAAAGTCGGCGTGCCGCCACCCAAATGGATTTCTTTAATCATCGGCCGGTCTGGCAGCAACTGGCAATATAAATCCCACTCTTTCAGCACCGCCTGAATATACGGTTGCTCCACTTCATGGCGTTTGGTCACGCGCTTATGGCAACCGCAAAAGGTACATAAACTTTCGCAGAAGGGCAGATGGATATACAGGCTGATGCCTTCGCTGGCATTGGATTCAGCAAACGCGCGTTGCAGACTTTGCTGCCAGGCCTCGCGAGAAAAACTGGCCTCTTCCCAATACGGTACGGTCGGATAACTGGTATAGCGGGGTCCTGGAACATTGTATTTTTGTACGAGAGAACTGGCCGGTTTCAACATCTACATTGCTCCACTGCAATTGACCCTATGAGGTGGGCACAAGGCCCGTATTCACTATTGTGCGGAGCTTAAAACAGGAATTCAACCTAGCCTTTTGGTCGGGAATCGGGAAGCTCATGCTGTTGCCTCTTCACTTAGATCAACCATGCGCAGCGTACAGCAGTCCTCCCCCTCTTAATTTTTTTACCAATCTGTGCTTTGATGTGCTTATTGTTTTTTATTCATGAGTGTCATCATGCAGCATCCAACCTCCGCTGATATTCAACGCGTACGTGAATTTCTCCTCGATTTACAGGCGCGCATCTGTGCCGCGTTAGAACAACAGGAACGGGCCGGCGGCGGTACGGCTGAATTTGTAATTGATGACTGGCAGCGCCCTGAAGGGGGCGGTGGCCGTTCCCGGGTCTTACAAAACGGCAGCGTGATTGAAAAAGGCGGGGTGATGTTCTCGCATATTAACATCTCCAAACTGCCTGCCTCGGCAACTGAACGTCATCCCGGTATTGCCGGTGCCAAAGCGCAGGCGATGGGTGTATCTCTGGTGATTCACCCGAAAAATCCAAATGTCCCGACCTCACATGCCAATGTGCGTTTATTTGTGGCCGAACCGGAAGGCCAGGACCCGATCTGGTGGTTTGGCGGCGGTTTTGACCTGACCCCGTTTTATCCAAATGATGAAGATGTCCTGTCCTGGCATCAGATTGCACATGATTTATGTGCACCCTTTGGCGAGCAGGTCTATGCCGAACACAAACAGTGGTGTGATGACTATTTCTATCTGAAACATCGCGATGAACAGCGCGGGGTGGGCGGTCTGTTTTTTGATGATTTAAACCAGTGGGATTTTGACACCTGCTTTGAATATATTCAGGCGGTGGGCAATGGCTATCTGGAAGCGATTTTGCCGATTTTTAAACGCAATCAGGATAAACCTTATACCGAAGCGCAGCGTGAATTCCAGCTCTATCGTCGTGGTCGCTATGTGGAATATAACCTGGTCTATGACCGTGGTACGCTGTTCGGCCTGCAAACTGGCGGCCGGATTGAATCCATTTTGGTCAGCTTGCCCAATCTGGCCGGCTGGAGTTATCGCCCGGAATGGGATGCCGATTCCGCAGAGAAAAAACTCACCGACTATTATTTAAAGCCACATGACTGGCTACGCGAACTACAATAAATGTCTAAAAAGCTACCGCAAATAGTGGTAGCTTTTTTCTTGCAACACACGCTTGCAAGGTGCATACATTTAAATATATTTGCATACACTTTTTCGCCAACTCTTCATAAGACTTTCATTTAAAGCGAGTAGACTCTATAGTCTTGGTTTAATGCGTCTGGCGAAAGATGGAATTAAGCCAGTATCGATTTAAGGAACGCTCCCATGCTGCAAAATTTTATTGCTCAACACAAAGGCCTGCTGTTCTGGCTGATTCTCAGTCTTCTAGTCTGCTCTCTCAGTATTACCTTTATTTTCGAACATCCTTTAAGTGACAGCCTGTCGATTGTGGCCAGTGTTTTTGCCCTGATTGCTCTGGTTTTTACTTCGGTCTTGCTGGTTTTAGATACCATCTTGGATATCTGTAATCCTTAAGCCGTCACAGGTTTACAGATCAGACTGTTTTTCATCTTTTTATTTTTCTCTATTCGATTTTCTCTCCTTTTACCTTATCCCTCTCTTCCCTGCCCGACACCCGATTGTGTCGTTTTGCTTATTGGATTTATTCCAATTGTTCATCATTTGCAGACTTTAGCCCCTGCCCGATTTGGCGTATATTGATGGGCATTTCAGCACATGGATCATGTGAAAATGCGCAAACAATTTGCCGTTGTGGGCAACCCGATTGAACAGTCCCGCTCTCCAGAACTGCATCATGCCTTTGCCGAAAAAACCGGGGTTGATCTGGTCTATCGCAAACGCCTGGCACCGCTGGATGGTTTTGAAGCCAATATTCGTGAATTCTTTGCCGAAGGTGGGGTGGGCATGAATGTCACCGTGCCGTTTAAAGAACAGGCCTTTGCCTTGTGTGATGTACTCAGCGAACGGGCCAAAACCGCCAAAGCTGTAAATACCTTGTGGATGCAAGATGGCCAGCTGCATGGGGACAATACCGATGGTCAAGGGCTGGTCGATGCCATTCGTGCGCTGAACTGGAATTTGGACAATACCGAAATTCTGATTATTGGTGCCGGCGGCGCCACCCGTGGCGTGATTTATCCGCTGGTTCAGGCCGGCGTCAAAAAAGTGGTGATTGCCAACCGTACTCTGGCGCGCGCCGAACAGCTGGTGGCTGATTTGCAGCAAGCCGTACCACAGGCCGAACTGTCTGCCATTAGTCTGGATGCCCTGGCTGGCGAGTTTGACATTGTCATTAACGCGACATCGGCCAGCTTGAGTGGCGATGCCTTAATCCTGCCGGATGCGCTGCAATTTCAACATGCTTATGAAATGGCTTATGGCAAGCCCTCCAGTTTTCTGGAACAGGCCAAGGCCCGTCAGATTCCAACCTCGGAAGGCTTTGGCATGCTGGTCGGACAGGCAATTGAATCGTTTTCAATCTGGAATGGGGTCAAACCCGATTTAAAAGATTTTCTTTAAAATCTGCGATTTTTCCCGGAAAAAGAACCGATCTTGCACGGTTCTTTTTTATGGCTGAGATTTAGGCTGCACAATTAACCCGCATTATGATTGGATTTAATGACACAAATATGGCAACCGTTTTGCCCAGATTTAAACACCTTGCCGGCCATTAGGCTTTGGTCCTAGATCATGCTCACTTATGTTTTATTTTGTTATAATTTAAATAAATAGAATACAAAAAACAGTGGTGACAAGGGCAGGATTTTCTCCTAAATTAGAACTGATCCCACGTCTATAAGATTCTATTGATTCGCTTTTCTGACATTTTTAACTGAATTCAACATCAATGTATTTTGATGCGCAGTGTGAATAATCAAACTATCCGATCAGATAATCCAAAACTATTTTTAAATCAGGATTAATGTTATGCCAGCATATAAAGCGCCTTTACACGACATTCGTTTCTTAATGAATGAAGTGTTTGACTATCCAGCACATTATCAAACTTTGTCTAACGGTGAAGCAGCAGATCCAGAAACAGTCGACATGATTCTCGAAGGGGCGGCTGATTTTTGTGAAAATGTCCTCTCTCCTTTGAACCAGACCGGCGACCAGGAAGGCTGTCATTTTGAAAATGGCGAAGTGAAAACGCCAAAAGGCTTTAAAGAAGCCTATGACCAGTTTGTGCAAAGCGGCTGGCAAGGTCTGTCTTATCCAGAACAGTACGGCGGTCAAAACCTGCCAATGTCGTTAAACCTGATCAAATCTGAAATGATGGGCACCGCCAACTGGTCATTTCAGATGTATCCGGGTTTAAGTGTGGGCTGTATCAACACCATTATCCAGTACGGTACAGACGAACAAAAAGATACCTATCTGCCGCATCTGGTGGCAGGCACCTGGTCAGGAACCATGTGTTTGACCGAGCCACAATGTGGTACTGACTTAGGTCAGGTGAAAACCAAAGCAGAACCGCAAGCCGACGGCACTTATGCCATTTCAGGCACCAAAATCTTTATTTCTGCCGGCGAACATGACCTGACCGAAAATATTGTCCATATTGTCTTGGCGCGTTTACCGGATGCTCCGGCCGGTACCAAAGGTATTTCCCTGTTTATCGTACCGAAATTCCTGCCATCTGCAGACGGTGGCGTGGGTGAGCGTAACCCAGTGACCTGTGGTTCAATTGAACACAAAATGGGGATTCGCGCGTCGGCAACCGCGGTGCTGAACTTTGACAATGCGGTGGGTTATTTAATTGGCGAACCAAACAAAGGCCTGCATGCCATGTTCACCTTTATGAATACTGCCCGTATTGGTACCGCGATTCAGGGGATCTGTCATGCGGAACTGGCCTTCCAGGGTGCTTTACCGTATGCCAAAGAACGGATGTCAATGCGTGCCCTGTCCGGTAAAAAAGATCCGGAAAAAGTGGCCGATGCCATTATTCACCATGCCGATGTGCGCCGTATGCTGCTGACGCAAAAAGCTATTGCTGAAGGTGGTCGTGCCATGATTTATCATGCCGCACAAATTGCCGACAAAATGACCGATGCACTGGAGCGTGGCGATACCGCTGCCTTTGAACAGCATGATGATCACCTCGGTTTCTATACTCCAATTCTAAAAGGCTTCCTGACTGAAATGGGCTATGAAGCCGCCAACCATGGCATGCAGGTTTATGGCGGTCATGGCTATATCAAAGAATGGGGCATGGAACAGATTGTACGTGACTCGCGTATCTCGACCCTGTATGAAGGCACCACCGGTGTACAGGCGCTTGACCTGATTGGCCGTAAAGTACTGCTGACCTCAAAAGGTAAAGTGATTCGTGACTATACCGCAGAAATTCTGAAATTCTGTGGTCAGCATGCCCGCAATAAATACATGCGCCGTTTTGCCTGGGACTTAACCAAGCTATGCGCGCAGTGGAATGCCCTGACGGTACGCATCATGCTGGCAGCACGTAAAGACCGCGACATCGTCTCAAGTGCCTCTGTCGACTTCCTGATGTTCTCGGGTTATGTGATGATGGCTTACTTCTGGGCACAGCAGGCGGCCGTTGCATCGGCCAAACTGGCATCGAATGATGGCGCAGAAACCCCAGAGTTCTACAAAGCGAAAATCAAAGTGGCAGATTTCTACTTTGAACGCTTATTGCCACGTACCCAAGGTCATGCCGAAGCGATGGTCAATCCATCTAAAACCATGACTGCATTAGCACCAGAACATTTTAGCTTCGACTACTAAGTCAAAGCCCCAAAAAGAAAAGACCGCGCAAGCGGTCTTTTTTATGGATGCTGTAAAAACAGTGAATATCCTAAGCGAAGGTTTTGGATTGTTATAAAAACTCTTCCAGCACCGAATTTAAAAACACATGCCCCTGTTCAGTACAGGCCAGCCGGCTGGCATCTTCCACCAGCAACTTGCGCTGACGTAGTGAGGTTAATACCGGTGCCAAATCATCCAGACTTAAACCGGTACGTTCTGCATAAAGTTTCGCATCGACGCCGGCATTCAGGCGCAGTGCATTCATCATAAACTCGAACGGCATCTCCTCAACGGTAATCCGTTTGAACTGTCCATGCTCGGCCGGCACCTTGGCCAGATAATCTTTTGGCAGACGGGTTTTCTGGAAACGGTATACCCCATCTGGTCGGGTGACTTTGCCATGTGCGCCAGCGCCAATCGCCAGATAATCGCCAAATTGCCAGTAATTCAAATTATGTGCCGAAGGTCGCTCTTTACGCCACGCCGACACTTCATAATTGATAAAACCATTGGCCTTTAAATAGGCCTCACCCTGTTCCTGAATCGTTTCCAGCACTTCATCGACCGGTAATACCGGCTGGGTGCGGAAAAACACGGTATTCGGTTCAATGGTCAGCTGATACCAGGAAATATGGGTTGCACCCTGCTCGACCGCCAGTTTTAAATCATTTAAGGCCTGTTCTAAAGTCTGCTCCGGCAAACCATGCATCAAATCGACATTAATGCGCTGAAAGCCGGCCTCACGCGCCAAGTGAATCGCTGAAAGCGCATCGCTCTGGCTATGAATCCGGCCCAGTTTTTTTAGATGATCGCTATTAAAACTTTGTACCCCAATTGACAGGCGGTTAATTCCCGCTGCCAGATAACCGGCAAAAGGATCATGTTCAATGGTGCCCGGATTGGCCTCTAAGGTAATTTCGCAATCGTCTTGAAACGGAAACAGCGCTTTAAGCTGTGTAAACAGCCATTGATAACCGACTGCTGAAATCAGCGATGGGGTCCCACCGCCAATAAACACACTGTGAATTTCACGGCCCTGGGCAAATTCCAGCTGCGTATTAAAATCGGCGACCAAGGCCTGTAAATATTGCTGTTCTAAATCCAGTGACAGTTTGCCATCCGGGACGGCATGCGAGTTAAAGTCACAATACGGACACTTGCGCACGCACCACGGCATGTGAATATAAAGGGACAAGGGAACAGACGCAGGATTCAATTCAGCCAAGGAACAAGCTCAAAAACAGCAAAGGAAGATGCTTATTTTAACATGACTGCATCAGGACACCGATAAAATCTCACAGCGAATACCGCTACACTAGAAAAAATTACAGAAGAATTAGCGTGTTAGAATGATGAAAATATCTTCGCAATTACTGCTTTTAATGCCACTGGCCATGGGGATCGGGATTGCCATGACCCTGCAAACCGCCATCAATACCCAGCTACGCGAATATTTATATTCTCCTTTGCAGGCTGCCCTTTTCTCGTTTTTGATTGGTACAATAGTGCTGGCTATTTTGGTGTTTTTTCAACAGGTTCCCAAACCCAATCTGCACGAGATCGTCCATTTGCCCTGGTATATGTGGCTGGGCGGCGTGTTAGGGGTCTATGCCATCAGTTTAAGTATTTATGCAGCACCGAAACTCGGCTATCTCACCCTGACCGGTTTAATCCTGTTTGGTCAGATTGCCATGTCGATGCTGGTCGATCATTTTGGTGTCCTGGGCACAGAAAAAGCACCCATCAACTGGCAACGTCTTCTGGGTGGCGTGGTGATTTTTATAGGTGTGCTTCTCACTTTACAACGCTAATCGCTCTGTTCTAAGCACATGATGAATATGGGTAATAACTGTGGCTACGCTTGGCAGCACACGTTTTGAATTAAAACAACTGTTCCGTTTAATGATTCCGATTCTGGTGACGCAATTTGCCCAGGCCGGTCTGGGGCTAATTGATACCATTATGGCCGGTCAGTTTTCACCGACCGATTTAGCCGCAATTGCAGTCGGTGTGGGGCTGTGGCTTCCGGTGATGCTGCTGTTTAGCGGCATCATGATTGCCACCACGCCGCTGGTGGCCGAGGCCAATGGTGCGCGTACACCGGAAAAAATTGCCACCATTGCCCGGCAATCGTTATGGGTGGCGTTTATTTTGGGCTGGATTGCCTGCCTGATTTTACAGCTGGCACCGCTGTTATTGCCGCTGCTTGGAGTACCAGAAAGCCTGCAACCCAAAGCCGGACTGTTTCTGCATGCCATTGGGTTTGGTATGCCGGCGGTGACCATGTATGCTGCGCTACGTGGCTATTCCGAGGCGCTGGGTTATCCACGGCCGGTAACGGTCATCAGTCTGCTGGCGCTGGTAGTACTGGTGCCGTTGAACCTGATCTTTATGTATGGTTTAGGGCCGCTGCCTGAACTGGGCAGTGCCGGCTGCGGCTTTGCCACGGCCATTTTACAGTGGCTGATGTTTATTACCCTGGCGCTGTACATTTCCAAAAGCAGCGCCTACCAAAGCACCCAGATTTTCACCCGCTGGGAACCCATCGACCGTTACTGGATGAAACGGATTTTAATGCTCGGCCTGCCGATTGGTTTGGCAATTTTCTTTGAAGTCAGTATTTTCAGTACCGCAGCCATCGTGATTAGCCCCTTAGGGGAAACGCTGGTAGCAGCACACCAGATTGCCATGTCGGTGACCTCACAGCTGTTTATGATTCCGATGTCTCTAGCCATTGCACTGACCATCCGCATTGGCACCTATTATGGTGAAAAAAACTGGGCTGCCATGCGCCGCGTGCAGTATTTGGGGCTGATTACCGCAACCCTGCTGGCCTTTATGACCATGAGTTTTATGTGGCTGTTCCGTCCGGAAATTATTTCGATTTATACCTCGGATGTCGATGTGGCACAGGTGGCGATGTATCTGCTGCTGTTTGCAATTGCCTACCAGCTAATGGATGCCTGGCAAATTAGTGCAGCCGGCTGTTTGCGCGGTATGCAGGACACCAAAGGCCCAATGTGGATTACCATGCTGGCCTACTGGGTCATTGCCTTTCCGGTCGGGGTATACTTTTCCCGCTTTGGCAGCATGGGCGCCGCCGGGGTCTGGGTCGGCCTGATTGTCGGCTTGAGCGTGGCCTGTGTACTGTTATTGATCCGGTTGTATATGAACAACCAGCGCCTGAGTCAAAGCAGCTAAGCGATTCGCCTCTCATCATCTTTAGCCGGCTATTACCGCCGGCTTTTGATGTGCAATATTTAGTGAATTTGCTTATTAACAATTTAAAGTAGGCTTTTCACCCAACTGCCGGTATGCTCAAGGCAGATAGTCAAGATGATCTTAAGGAACCTCGCATGGCAAAAACGGCTAGTACACCGGGTCGTCGCTTTATGAAACTGGCCAGTATGACCGCCAGTATCGCCACCAAAACTGTTTCCAATTCAATTAAAAACTTTTCTGCCGATGATGAGCAGAAAAATGCCGCACGCAGCAAACTGTTTCAGGATATTGGCATCCAGATTGCCGATACCTTGGGAGAAATGAAAGGCGCGGTCATGAAAGTGGGGCAAATTGCCTCGCAATATAAAGATATTTTCCCACCAGAAGTGGCGCGGGCCATCAGCAAATTACAACGTCAGGCACCACCCATGCCTTTTGCCGAAATTCAGGCACAAATCGAAAAAGAACTGGGCAAGCCCCTCGCGCAGATTTTCCAGCATTTTGATGAAACCCCATTTGCCGCCGCGTCCATTGGCCAGGTACATAAGGCAATTTTGCCGACGGGTGAACAGGTGGTAGTGAAAATCCAGTATCCGGGTGTCGATGAAGCCTGTGAAAGTGACCTGAAACAGGTGCGTCTGGCCTTGCGTTTAATGGGTGTGTTAAAAATTGACCGCAAATTGCAGGACAAACTGTTCCAGGAAATTCAGGACAGTCTGGACAATGAGCTGAACTACCAGATTGAAGCACAAAACCTGGAAGTGGCGCGTACCTTCCATCAGGCGCTGGACAGTAAAATTATTATTCCACAGGTCTTTAAGGACTATTCGACCCGGCATATTTTAACGTTAAGTCTGGAACAGGGTGACAGTATTGAAACCGCCAGCCAGTGGCCACTGGCGACCCGGAATGAACTGGGACGCCGGCTGTTTCGCGCTATTGGTCAGGAAATTTTCTATCTCAAGCGTTTCCACTGTGACCCGCATCCGGGTAACTTTGCCTTCCGTGAAGATGGCAGCGTGATTATTTATGATTACGGCGGTGTGAAGACCTTGTCCAATGACATTGTGCAGCATTTTAAAGCGCTGATTCAGGCCGGCCGTGCCCAGAATATTGCCTTAATGGAACAGGAACTGACTGCCCTGCACTCCCTGTCCGAGCAAGGCAAATTCCCGCCAGAACTGTATCAGGCCTGGCTGGAAGTGCTGATGCGCCCTTTGACCACCGATTATGATTTTGCCGAAAACTCGGCCCATCATGATGGTATGGAACTGATGAAACCCTCGTTAAAATATTGGGATGTATTCAAGCCATCACCCGATACCTTAATGGTCAACCGTACGGTATCGGGTCATTACTGGAATCTGATTCATTTAAAAGTGCATGACAATTTAAATGATCTGTTTGAAGAACTGGTTCCACCACACGCTTAAACCATATATTAAAAACCACGCTGAGCCCGAATGACCCATTCGGGCTGACTTTACTTTTTATTTGTTACGTTATAACATTACAATATTCAGCAAACATGAGGAATTGTTATGCGTCCAGAGATCCATCCCGAATATCAGGAAGTGCTGTTTCACGACACCAATGCCGATGCCTATTTTATTATTGGCAGCACCCTGAAGCCGCAGCAGACCAAGGAATATCAGGGCAAAATCTATCCCTATATGACTTTAGATATTTCCAGTGCTTCGCATCCGTTTTATACCGGTGAGCAACGTCAGGCCAGCAATGAAGGCCGTGTCGCCAGCTTCAATAAACGCTTTGCCCGCTTTAAACGCAGCAAGGACTAAGCCACGCAGTAGCAAAAAATTGGCATACACATCCTTTATGAAGTCTAGACCTTTATCTCCAGCTAGGCTTCATTTTTTTATTTTATGCAGTTGATTTTCCTGTTTTTTATTTCGTATTTAATAGCACCTGAAACAGATAAAAACCCACCGCCAGACAGAGCACACCCAAAATCACACTTGAGATCACATACATTAACGCCACGCTGGTGTGTCCCTGTTTCAGCAATTGAAAGGTTTCCAGCCCAAAACTGGAAAAGGTGGTAAAGCCGCCTAAAATACCCACCATTAGAAACAGTCGAAGCTCCTGTTGTAGTACCGGGAACTTTTGGCTGAAGGCAAAGAATATTCCGGCAGCAAAACAGCCGAGCAGATTCACCGACCAGGTCGGCCAGGGAAATAACACACTGGGCTTAAATAGCCACAAACTTAGGCCATAGCGCAGACTCGCCCCGATTGCTCCACCCAATGCCACCCAAAGCCAATTCATGTTGTGTTAATTCCCATGTGTATAACTGCCATTTTATCCACAAGTTGGGCCAAAGTGCAGATTTTTCATCTAATGGGTGCAAAAATTGAGGCCGAAATAAGCTAAACCCCTGCGAAAAAACATGCTATTGTCGCAGGGCTTTTACCAATTTTTCTATGGATTGAGAACATGATGGCTCAAGATTTATTGGCCCAGCTGCATGCAGGCAAAGCGAACTTTGCCGATGTGATTGCCTATATTGATGCACGTTATACCCACACGCCAACTGCGTTTAGCAATGGCCAGCAACACAATGCCGCCACCGAAAACCAGGGCAGTGCCAAAGTACTGAGTTTTGCCAAATTAAATGGCTTAGACCACGCGCAAACCTTAAGCTTGTTTGCTGAACACTATGCGGCGGTACTGGCCACGCCTGAAGCCACCGATCACCAGAATATCCGCCAGTTTATGCAGCAAGGTTGGGCTGGTGTACAGTTTGAAGGCGAAGCGTTGACAGCCAAATAAGCCGTAAAAAAACAAAAACCTCTAAAACAGAGGTTTTTTTATGCCTGATGTTCAGGTTTTAAGCCACGCGCACCCGGCATTTCCATTCTGCCAAGGGAAGCGGTTCTCCCGCCCTGGCCTGTTTTAAATGAATCAGTCCTTCGCCCACCTGAAGCGCGTGAAAACGAAAGGTTTTTTCTCCAGCCGCATTTAACTGCGCAGAGTCATGCTGAGCATTTTCTGCATCCGCGTGTAGATACAAGGTTTCCAGCTTAAAGATGGACGGATGTTGCATCACCGACCAGTGATAGCCGGTGGCTGGATTTTCTGCCAGACGCAATTCCAGAGTTTCCCCGATCTTTAAATTTAACAGTGCCGGACATTGCTGATCGGCATGATAAACATGAGTACCATCGACCGGGGTACTGACACTGCCACAACCGCTGAGGGTCAACAGCCCCAGCCAGCTACAGAGAATGAGCGTCTTGCTATGATTCATCCACCTATGATTCATCGACATTCCCCTGCCGCTACATTTTACCCATCAGGCCACATTAACTGCGTTTTACTTTTTCAATCCACTGGATTGAACTGACCCGAAACACTTCACAGGCACCATCGCCGGTATCGGTCGGGGTGAGTGATGACGTCCAGACCATATCTTTGTCTTTAACTTCCACCAGTTCCCCGCTTAAACGCACCAGATCACCACGTTTGACCTGCTTGATCTGTTTGGCAATGTTCGGATTGGCTGGAATGATGTGCATATTGGAAACCATCTGCATGGCCTGCTCTGCCGGCACCGGTAAACGATCCATTTTCCAGTTTAAATAGCGGTCGTACTGATTTACCGTAATATGCCGGGCAATTTCCGGCTCTGCAAACAGGCCCCAGCTCACGGCATAATCAATCGGAGAAAACTTGGCCTGCTCATCATCGGTATAGGTTTTTGAACCTAAAATCCGGAAATCGCCACGAAAGGACTGCAAGACCGAAATCGACTGATCGGCAGATGCCGGCGCTAACCCTTTGGCAATATTATAGTCGACCGATGCCATGGCACTGGTCTGTAACAGGGCGGCCGTCATAAGCGAAATAAGTCCAAAACGCAGCTTCATGAGATTCTTAGATCCTTCAGTCAGAACAGATATATCTTTGATGTTAATCGATGTTGATCAGCAGAAAATAAAGAAATGGTAAGAAAATGGTTATCTTTGGTCTCATTTTTGTCTTTGCCTGCGCGGCTCAGTTAAAATAAACATAGATTAAATAAAAATATGTGATTTCAATGCTTTATAAATTCTATCAACAGCATATTTTCCCACACCTGCTGAATCAGGTGATGCAGATGCCGAGCCTGATGGATTTACGCCGTGAATTGCTGCTGCCAATTGAGGGTGAGGTACTGGAGATTGGCTTTGGCACCGGGCTGAATTTACCCTTTTACCAAAATGTCGATGTGGTCTATGCGCTGGAGCCAAACCTGGAGATTTTCCAGCTGGCCGAAACACGGATTCGTGACAGTGCTATTCTGGTGGAGCATCTGGCTGGCAAAGCTGAGCAGCTGGATTTTGCCGATAATCGTCTGGAGCATGTAGTATCAACCTGGACCTTATGCAGCGTGCAACAGATTGAACAGTGTCTGGCCGAAATTTATCGGGTACTGAAACCGGGTGGTTGCCTGCATCTGGTCGAGCATGTACTGCATCCTGAAAATTTATATATTCAACGCTTGCAGCATCTACTCACGCCGCTACAAAAACGGCTGGCGGATGGCTGTCATCTCAACCGCGATCTGGCGCTGCTGTTACAGCAGGCCGGTTTTGAATTTCAGGAAAAATACGAGATAGATGCGGCCGGTATTCCGAAAATTGGCCAGCGGATGCTGCTGGCCCGTGTGCGTAAACCGGCTTAAACGCGGTTAATCCAGTACTTGAAGCTGCTGCACCCATACTATCCGGCAATTGTTCGCTGGTAGCGGGTAATGGTTGATCTGAAAATACTGCCCCGTGCTGACTGAACGCACCTTGACCCACTCGCCGCGCAGCACTATACGCTGCCCGGCTTTAACACGGCGCAGGCGCTGAGCAATCTGTTCGCTGGCAGCAATGGCGCTGATATTGAGCGTGTTGGCAATCACCTGTTGTGCTGCAAGCGGGCTAGTGG
The DNA here is from genome assembly GCF_013418255.1 of Acinetobacter sp. YH12155. NCBI lineage: Bacteria > Pseudomonadati > Pseudomonadota > Gammaproteobacteria > Moraxellales > Moraxellaceae > Acinetobacter > Acinetobacter sp. YH12155. The sequence continues at coordinate 59,180 of NZ_VPCK01000007.1, read as the reverse complement.
ACGCCAACTGAAACTGATAGCAGCGCTGGGTCTGTTCAAAATCAACTGTTTTGGCCTGTTCTGATGAACTAAACACGTCTTTGGCCAGCAGCAGATCAATATTGCTGACATAGGCCAGATCATTAAAATGTCCCACCACCGGTGCAGCCGGATGAATCACCCGCCGGTCCGGACTGTAGTAGCGTTTTGCCACGACCTGATACTGCCCGGAAAAATCCCCTTCAGTTTCCAGCGCAAAGTTCTTTAACACCCCCGACTGCTGTAGATGCGGGATGGCACGAAAATATTCCGACCACAGCCAGATCATCAGAGCTAGTCCCGTCAGGCTGAGCAGTATTTTATTCACGAGAAAGTTCAGTCATCAAAAAAGGTTAATCCTCGAAATCAATACGGATGGTTTCAAAGCGCAGTCGCCCCTGCTGAATGGCTTCGGCAATGGCCTGCTGGCCTTTGGTCAGACGTGCGCCGCCACTTTTAATATCAATTAACACCACCTGAATATCCTCAGCCCGACCATCGCCATCCCGAAAGTCGGTATAGCCATCAAATACGATATAATCGACCGGATCGCCCAGAAATTTGGCATCGCTGGGCAAGTATTCAAATTGCGGCATAATCGGTGCCATCTGCTCGGCCATTTTCCCTTTGAGCACCGCGCGGCTGGTATTGACGCTGCGCTTTTGGGCCTGCGCCAGTGCCTGCTGATGTTCCAGCTCCAGCTCGGCAATATACTGTTCATATTCGGCCTTAATCCGGCCATTGCGGCTATGACTTAAAATGATGGTGGTCAGCACCACTCCTATTGCAGCGCCTATAAGCATTGCCATCCATATCGACATGGGGTTTTCCTGATTTTTTAAAATTTGCAAGCAGCGCTACGACTTTTGTCAACGGTCATCTCCAGCACATCAAACAATGATATGCTAGGGATGAGCAGAATAAAATCTTTAGTAGGGTCATGAAAACAATCTTAGTCGCCAATCAAAAAGGTGGATGTGGAAAAACCATTACCGCCATCAGTTTAGCTTCCGCCTTAGCCCAAAAAGGATATAAAGTCGCCCTGGCCGATGCCGATAACCAGAAATCTGCACGACAATGGTTAAAACAGCGTCCAGAAAGCGCCGCTCCCATTCAGAGTCTGGACTGGCGTCATGAAAAATCGGTCGGTGATGCGCCTAAAAATATCGAATACCTGATTATTGATGCGCCGGGGGCATTATCTGGTGATCAGGCCGAGCAGCTGATTAGTGAAGCGCATGCGATTATTACCCCGCTGCAGCCTTCCTTCTTCGATATTGATTCAACCCGCCGCTTTTTAAAGCATTTGCAGGAAATTAAACGGATTCGTAAAGGCAAGGTTCAGATTTTACTGCTAGCCAACCGGATCAAGGCCAACAGTGCCAGCTCCAAAGAAATTCGTGATTTCTTTGAAAAAATTGAACAGGAACCGGTGGCCTGGATTTCTGAACGTGCTGCCTATGGTCAACTGGCGATGCAGGGTTTAAGCGTGTTTGATAAAACCCAGAAAAATTACCTGACCATTCAAAATCAGTGGCAACCTGTCCTGAATGCGATTATTGATGATCCGGCCCAATGGTTCTAAGCGCCTAAGCGATTAAACGGCTTTTGCCTTTCCACTCCCGCTTCAATATTTAACAGAACTTACGCAGCGTTCATTTGCGAGCGCTGGGTTTTCAGTTAATATGCTTCAAGACCTTAGGAATGAGCCAGTGAACTCAGTGCAACAATACGCGCCCACTTTACAAAAAGTCTTGCTATTTGGACTATTTTTTGTCCTGATTTTTTTGAGCTTTCATGTCCTCAAATACTTTATTGTTCCTGTAGTTTGGGCCACTATTATTGCCTATATGACTTGGCCGCTGTATCAGTCGGTACAGCGCATGTGCGGTCCACGGCCGACCTTAAGTGCCACAATTATGATGATTCTGGTGACACTGGTAGTCGGTATTCCGTTGACCTTTGCGATTTTTATCTTGCAGCACGAAGGTCGTAACCTGTATTACGAATTACAGAAACAGGTCTTTTCCGGACATTTGAATGTGCCGGATTTTATCCGCGATCTGCCCTTTGTCGGTAAAGAAATTAGCCGTTCCTTACGTGAAATTAATGAAGATCCGAACAGCATCATTAATTCGATTTCAGTCTGGATTCAGGGCCATCTGAATTATGGCCGTTTCCTGCTCAGTGAAATTAGCCGCAATTTAATTAAACTCGGCTTTGCCATGCTGTCGCTGTTCTTCTTCTATCGTGATGGCCAGACCATTTTAAATCAGGTCAGTAAAGCGCTGGAAATGGTGATCGGACCACGTGTACACCATTATTTAGATACCATTTCTGAAACCACCCGTGCGGTGGTTTACGGGGTTGGCTTGACTGCAATTGCCCAGGCACTTTTGGCCGGGGTCAGCTACTTTGTGGCCGGGGTGCCAAACCCGATGGTATTGACCATTGTCACTTTCCTGTTTGCCCTGATTCCGTTTGGCCCACCGCTGGCCTATGGCTCGGTGGCACTGTGGCTGTTCTCGCAGGGGCAAACCATTGAAGCAATTGGGGTGATGGCCTGGGGCGTGTGTGTGGTTAGTACCGCAGATAACGTGATTCGCCCGCTGGTGATTTCTGGCGCCACCCAGATTCCATTCCTGCTGATCATGTTCGGGGTTCTAGGCGGCATTGCCAGCTTTGGCCTGATTGGCCTGTTTATTGGTCCGGTGATTCTGGCGGTCTTGCTGGCAATCTGGCGTGAATGGCTGCATGAAACCAATGAAGCCGAAGCTATGATGATGCCAAAAACCACCATGGCCTATGACCTGCCCGATGATCAGGGACCGGCTGCACCAAAAGGCTAAATTTCATTAAGAAACTTATACACGCCTGTACGCAAACTGCATTGTGTTGCCTCCTGAGCCTTGTTTGAATGAAGCCACATATTCGAATAAGACAGGATGCAAACCATGACCCCACTTTTTAAACTTGGTGCTTTATGTGCGTTTACCGCGCTGGTCGGAGTCGGCTGTACCACCACACCCGATACCGTGATTGGCGCCAGTAAAAACGTTGCCGTTAATGCGGTCTCTGCCCAAGGCATTGGCGCCCAGCTCGGTGAAGTCCAACTGACCGATAGTGCTGCAGGTCTGGTTATCCGTACCAATCTGACCCAGTTACCACCGGGTCCACATGGTTTCCATATTCATGAAAACGGCTCCTGCGCCCCAGCAGAAAAAGACGGTAAAATGCAGGCTGCACTGGCCGCAGGTGGCCACTTTAACCCGAATCAGGCACCTAACCATGGCAATCCATTAAGCGGCCATCTTGGTGATTTACCGGTCCTGAATGTGGCAGCCAATGGCACGGCACGTGTCACCCTACTGGCGCCGCGTTTGAAATTACAGGATGTACAAGGTCTGGCGCTCATGATTCATGCCGGTGGCGATAACTATGCCGATACGCCAAAACCGTTAGGCGGTGGCGGTGACCGGATCGCCTGTGGCGTGATCTAAACCCTGTGCGGATAAATCCCGACTTATCCACAGTTTTCTGATTTTTAAGGCACTTATCCATAGCGGTGAGTGCCTTTTTCTATGCCTAGATTAAACAGCAATCTAAAGTTTTAAAGTTAAATTTCTGGCTTTTATTTCAACATCAACAGCTTAGCAAAAACCAAGCACGATAGTCTGATTTATATTAAAAAACAAAAACTTAAAACCGGGCTGTGCACTAAAAAGCATGGCCCTCTGCGCCAATATTCGCTACACTGCAACTAGATCTATGGGGAAATTGCAGAGTATGAACATCCAAAGCTTGCGTGTGGTAGGTTTTTTAGAAGGTTTATCTTTTCTGGCCTTGCTGTTTATTGCCATGCCGCTGAAATATATATGGGGTAACCCGATTCTGGTGAAATACGTCGGCATGGGTCACGGCGTGCTGTTTATTGCCTTTCTGGTGGTGCTGTTTGTGGTCTGTGAAAAACAGAAATGGTCAATTCAGGTATTTTTAATGGGTGTGATTGCCTCGATTTTACCGTTTGGCCCGTTTATTTTTGATGCCAAACTGAAGAAAATGGCACAACCGCAGGTCGAAGTGTAACTTCTGACGGATCTGTGAATCAGGCATCCACCAGACCACTGTCTGCTGGATGCCTTTTATTTTGGCCTTTTAGCCACGTTATCTTATTTAAGATGCCAGATGATCAGCCCGCTTAAAACTGACCGCTTTCGGCACGTTCACGCATAATCTGTTTTAAGCCTAGCCGTGGATAAGCAAACCACAAGGCAATTAGGGCAAAACAGGACAGGCTATAAGCCCACAGTTCAAAATGACTGTAGAGCATGCGCACCAGTTCAATCACCACAAAAAAGCTCAGCATCATTAGCACAGAAGCAGTTGCGGCCACGGTCCCTTTCGATACCTCGGACGACATCAGGGCAAAACGGTAAATAATTGAAAAGCTGATGCCCTCGCCAAAGCTGATGAAAGTCATGCCCAGAATCAGACACCAGATTAAATAGTCCGGTATGAGCAGACCAAGAATTAACAGCAAGGTACCGACCAACATGAGTGGCAAGCCCATCAGCACAGTCTGTCCCAAAGCAAAACGGTCAATGATTTTCAGCAGCAATAGATTCCCGGCAATCAGCCCGCCCAACACCGGAAATTGGGCCAGACCATATTGCAGACTGCTCAGATTGAGCTGCTCCACCAGCATCACCGGCGACAAGGCAATCCATAACATCAGCGGCATACTTAAGAGCGGCAAGGCAAAGGTCATGGTCAGAAAACGGCGGTTTTTCAGTACCTGTTTAAAATCATCCCAGATATAGCCAATCGGCTGTTTTGGAATACTAAGCTGCTGCTCCGGCATTTTGGCTTTTAGTCCGAGCCAGCTTAAAGCCGCCAAAGCCGCAATCCCGATAAAGCCCCAATGCCAGGACACATGCTCAATCATAAAGGCACCCAACACCGGCCCGAGTAGCGGCGCCAGCAGCGATACATTGGCCATGAGTGCCATGACTTTAATTGCATCGCGTTCGGCAAAACTTTCCTGAATGGCGGCATAGCCCACTGCGGTAATCACCGACAGGCCAAAGCCCTGCAAAAAACGCAGCAATAAAAAGCTTTCGATGTTCTGGGTCAATAAAATCAGCAGGCAGGTCACCACAAAGAACAGTACCCCGCCCAGCAAGACTTTTTTACGGCCTAAACGGTCTGACAAAGGGCCTAAAATAGCCGCGACACAGGCACCGCCGAGCAGATAAAACGACATGGAAGATGCTGCCCAGGAACTGCTGACGCCAAAATCCTGGGTAATGGCGAGCATGGCCGGCTGTACCAGATCATTGCCGATATAGACTGAAAATTCGAACAGCACCAAAGCCAGCGGAAACATTAAGGTGGCGCGGGAGAGCGTTGTAGTTGGAGTGGTTTGCATAGCGCTCAAAAGCCTGCCAGATCAGCAGGCTGCAATCATAACAATGGGCGCAGTGTAGCAGAGTTTATTTTTAAAATCTGTGACTTTTCTGATGGGGAAATGCTGAACTTCCGGCAGCAACACTTAGCTAAAGCAGCTGAACGAAACCAGTATAAATCCCCGGTTTTAAAAACAGAAAAGCGTAGGGATTAGCTACGCTTTTCAATCACAATCATTAAAAGATTCAAGCGGATTAAGGACATACAGCCTTCTGGAAAGTCTTGGTATTTTTGCCGCGCAGACATTGATAGCTCTTTTCAGTTTTCACTTTTTCCCAGTCGCCATCGACCAGTTTAAAACTGTAAATGGTGCGAATCGAGCGTACCGAATCATCCATTAAACCGGTTTCAGTCACTTTAACCTGGGCCGCGGTCGGTGATTCGACATTATTAAAGAATTGACGCAGCTCGACTGTCGCCAGCTGTTTACGTAAATCTGGACGCTCTTTTAACACCTGTGCCAACGGTGTTTCGGCAGACGGTGTCACTTTAGACACAATATTCTGGGTGGTGGTACATCCTGTAACAGCAATCGCCAGTCCTGCCATTGCAGCGAAACGAAACATAACTCTATCCAAACTGATTCAACACTGTAAAAATGATGCCGGCTTTTTGCGCTTAACACTATGCACAGAATGTAATTTGAGCGAGAGTGCACATGATAAGTGCCATAAAAAAAGCGCATCCGGAGATGCGCTTTTTCATACTGTTGGCCTGATTACAGGTCGAATAATTTACCCGGGTTCATAATCCCATTCGGGTCAAAGACCTGTTTCAAGGCTTTCATATATTCGATTTCTTCAGCAGAACGCGAGTATTCCAGATATGGCTTTTTGGTCATGCCAACACCGTGCTCTGCAGAAATTGAACCGTCATATTTTTTCACGGTATCAAACACATACTTGTTCACCACCTGACATTTGGCAAAGAATTCATCTTTGCTTAAATCGGCAGGTTTCAGGATGTTCAGGTGCAGGTTACCGTCACCAATATGACCGAACCAGCAGATTTCAAAGTCCGGATAGTTCTCGGCCACAATCGCATCGATTTCTTTAATGAATGCCGGCACGTGGGTAATCAGCACTGAAATATCGTTTTTGTATGGAATAAACGGCGCAATCGATTCCGAAATATCTTCACGTAAACGCCATAAGCTTTCGACCTGATCCAGGCTTTGGCTGAGTACGCCGTCCAGCACCCAGCCCTGTTCCATACAGTGCTCAAAAATTTCCATTGCCTTGTCCATAATCGGTTCAAATGGCGCTTCAAATTCAAGCAATACATAGAATGGACATTCAGTTTCAAACGGACGCTGTACATGACCATTGGCCAGTACTTTCTGCATTGCCAGTTCACCAAAGAACTCAAATGCAGTTAAATCAATTTTGGCCTGGAAAGCGTGCAGCACAGGCATCACTGCATCAAAATCCGGTACACCCAGCACCATCACTTGCAGGTCTTGCGGTTGACGTTCCAGCTTGATTTCCGCTTCAGTGACGAGGCCTAAAGTCCCTTCACCACCAATGAATAAGTGTTGCAGTGCATAACCGGTGGCGTTTTTGATCATGCCTTTGTTTAAACGCAGCACATCCCCTTTACCGGTCACCACGGTTAAGCCCAGCACCCAGTTACGGGTCATGCCGTATTTAATGACTTTAATACCACCAGCGTTAGTACCAATGTTACCGCCAATTTGTGATGAACCGGCAGAGGCGAAATCGACCGGATAATACATCCCTTGCTCTTCGGCATAGTTTTGCAGCTGTTCAGTCACCACACCAGCCTGTACCCGTACCATGCGGTCTGCCGGGAAGAATTCCAGAATCTGGTTCATCTTGTCCATGCTGACCACGATTTCACCGTTGGCCGCTACCGCACCCGCAGAAAGACCGGTACGACCGCCCGATGGCGTGACTGCCACATTGAACTGATTGGCAAGTTTCACAATCGCTTGCACCTGCTCAGTGCTCGATGGAAAAACGATGACGGATGGGTTTGGATCAAAGTGCTTGGTATGATCTCGACCCCAATTCTGGAGGCTGTCCGCATCAGTTTTAATACGGTTTTCACCTACAATTGCAGTCAATTGGGTCAATAACTCTGGGGTTAAAGCGACTGGAGCATTCATCGTTTGCAGACCTGGCAAGAATTAAACAAGAAGAGATTTATCCGGACTGGCGCTGTACATTTTAAAGTCATGCCAAAGCACAGTAAAAGATAAAAAACGGGCAAGAAACCAACAGCCTGAGGCCGGTTTTTGCCGTCTGGGGCTATTATAAGCGATTTTTCTGTAAAACCTGAGAAAAACCATCATTTTGATAATATAGCTTTGAAAATACAGAGTTAATTCAACCAAAAATGAATCCTGCGTTTATATTTTCTACAGAAATAGCAGACCGATCAGCCATAAATGGAATGTATCTCCTGCCCGCTCCTATGATATGATACTGCCACTAAATTTGGCCTTTGTAGCGGAGCCGTAATGAGCCAACATCTTTCACTACCTAAAGATAAAATTCGTTTCCTGTTGTTAGAGGGCGTTCACCAAAATGCCATCGACACGTTAAATGCTGCCGGATATACCAACATCGACTACCGTAAAACTGCACTTGAGGGTGAAGCGCTGAAAGAAGCGGTCAAAGATGCACACTTCATTGGTATTCGTTCACGTACGCAATTAACTGAAGAAATCTTTGAAGCTGCGAACAAGCTGATCGCGGTTGGCTGTTTCTGTATCGGAACCAACCAAGTCGATTTAAATGCAGCCATGGTACGTGGTATTCCAGTATTTAACGCACCATATTCAAATACCCGTTCTGTTGCGGAACTGGTCCTTGCTGAACTGATTCTGCTGCTTCGTGGCGTACCAGCCAAATCGGCATCATGTCACCGCGGTGGCTGGGAAAAATCTGCAGCGGGTTCTTTTGAAACACGCGGTAAGACTTTAGGTATTGTGGGTTACGGTTCAATTGGTTCGCAACTGTCTGTGCTTGCTGAAAGCCTGGGTATGCATGTGATCTATTATGATGCAGTGACCAAACTGCCAATGGGTAATGCACGCCAGGTCGGTTCTTTGGCTGAATTGCTGGCCAATGCAGACGTGGTATCGCTACACGTGCCAGACGTTCCATCAACCCGTAACTTTATGGGCAAAGAACAGTTTGCACAAATGAAAGAAGGCGCGATCTTCCTGAATGCGGCACGTGGTACCTGTGTCATTATTGAAGATCTGGCAGATGCAATTAAATCAGGTCATCTGGCTGGTGCTGCGGTTGACGTATTCCCGAAAGAGCCGAAAGCCAATGGTGAAGAATTCGTTTCTCCACTGCGCGGTCTGGACAATGTGATCCTGACTCCACACGTGGGCGGTTCAACCATGGAAGCGCAAGCCAACATTGGTCTGGAAGTGGCTGAGAAATTTGTGGCTTATTCTGACAAGGGTATGACCCTGTCTGCAGTGAACTTCCCTGAAATTGCCTTACCATTGACTGAAGGTAAACACCGTTTACTGCACATTCATAAAAACATTCCAGGCGTATTGTCTAAAATCAACAACCTGTTTGCTGAGCAAGGCATCAACATTTCGGGGCAATCTTTAATGACCAAAGGTGATGTCGGTTATCTGGTGATGGATGTGGATGCAACTGCATCTCAAGAAGCACTGGATATGCTGCATGATGTTGAAGGCACTATCCGTGTACGTGTTCTGTTCTAATTTCAATTAGACAGTAACACCCAAAACCACAGCCCTTGCGCTGTGGTTTTTTATTTCCCGCTTCTAAAACAATACGCAATCCTTATTTCATGTTCTTTTGAAATCGTGAATGAGCCTTGTTTTATCTGCTGGCCACTTACGCAGCCACGACATGGAAGCGTCATCTGTTCATGCTATGCTAGCAGCTATTGATCTGTTGATGATCGCCCCTACTCTCCCAACCAGCCCATTCCAGTTATGTCGATACTTCAAAATGCGCCGCATCTCCGCGCTGTGCTGTTGTTGCTGATTGCCATGCTCAGCCTGCAAAGCAGCGGCTCGATGGCCAAACTGCTGTTTGATCAGTTCCCGATTCTGACCGTTTCTGCCATGCGGCTGCTGCTGAGCGCGCTGGTGCTGATGCTGATTTTTCAGCTCTGGAACATTCAGCCCAAAGCCATACGCTGGCCAGCGATTTTCAGCTACGGCGCAGCACTGGCCGGCATGAACATGCTGTTTTATCTGGCAATTGACCGCCTGCCACTGGGGATTGCGGTATCGTTTGAGTTTATCGGGCCATTAAGCGTGGCGCTGTTTTATGCCCGGCGCAAATTCGACTTTATTTGGGTCGGCCTCGCCATTGTTGGGCTGGTGCTGTTGTTTCCTTTTGATCAGACCGCGCAGCCGCTCGATGGTCTGGGCGTGTTGTTTGCCTTAGGCGCCGGTGCCTGCTGGGCCTTATATATTGTGGCCGGACAGAAACCATCGGGTGTATCCGGGAATCATACGGTCTGTCTGGGTATGCTAGTCGGTACCCTGATTTTATTACCCATTGCCTTATGGGATGGTCTGCCTGTTAGCGTATTTGAACCAGGCAATTTCATCTATTTTATTGCCTTGGCAGTTCTGGCCAGCGCCTTGCCCTTTAGTCTGGAAATGATTGCACTTCGCAACCTGACTGCACTCAGTTTCGGTACACTGATGAGCATGGAACCGGCCATTGCCGCGCTCTCCGGTTTTGTCTTTTTGGGCGAACAGTTACTCTGGAATCAATGGCTGGCCTTAAGCACCATTATTGCCGCCTCTATTGGCTGTACCTATACCGTACAGCAGCGTAAACAGCAGTCCAGTTAAGTAGAGTGGATCTGGCCAGACTGAGCCTCCTGCTGTGTAGTGCTGGAATTTATTTTGACCGGCTACTCATCAAAATTTAAGCAAATTGCTATAATCAGCAGCATCTCCCCAATATGCTGACACCTTCCGGTGTTGGTGGTGCGCTTATGCAAAATGCTCAACTGCTGTCGGTACTGTTCATGGTGCTGTCCATGACTTCGTACCAGATTAGTGCCTCCTTTGCCAAACAACTGTTTGAGGTGCTCGATCCGCTTACCGTGACCATTTTACGGTTGTGCTTTGCCGCCATTATTATCTGCCTGATGTTCCGTTCCTGGAAGATTATTTCCCGGCTGTCCTTTTTAAAATGGCGTGATCTGCTCTGCTATAGCGCGGCCCTGTGTCTGATGAATGTGCTGTTCTATATGTCGCTGGGCAAATTGCCGCAAGGGATTGCGGTTGGTCTGGAATTTATTGGCCCACTGGGACTGGCCCTGCTCTCGATTAAACAGCGTAGTGATTATATCTGGGTGCTTTTAGCCATTTTGGGAATTGCGCTGATGGTGCCCTGGGGACAGGCCAACAGTGACAATTTCTCAGTCTTTGGTGCCCTCTGTGCGCTGGGCGCCGGCTTTTGCTGGGCCCTCTATATTTATTTCGGGCAGCGCGTGGTACAGCAGAATATTGGCATGCATGCCCTCACCATTGCCATTAGTCTGGCTGCGCTGACCCTGTTACCCATTGGTCTGTATCACAATGCCGCGGCCCTGGTCGATACCCAATACTGGGGCAAAGCCATCGCCATTGCCATTTTGGCCACCGCCATTCCGTATGCACTGGACCTGAAAGCCTTACAGCATTTAAGCAAGCTCAGTTATGGCACCCTGTCCAGTTTATCGCCGGCACTGGCCGCGCTAACCGGTCTGGTGTTACTCGGTGAACAGATCAGCCTGTTGCAATGGGTCGCTTTATTCTGCGTGATGCTGGCCTCCGTGGGCGTGACTCTAAGAGCCAGCCGTAAGAAAGCTGTCAGCCCTTAAGCAAAAAGAGAGATCAAACAAGATGAATAAAAAGATGGCCAAGAGAGCCATCTTTTTTAAGTCCTGAATTTAGACCAGACTGTCTTTTTGAATGGCTTTATATTTGCCGTATTCATTTAAATACTGTTTGGCCAGCTCGGTTTTCTGGCGTTCTTCCAAAATTTTCCCAGCCTGCTGGAAAAAGCCATGTTCTTCTTCCTGCAAATGATGATGCACTTTTTCAGACAGCTGCTTGGCAATCGCCAGCCAGCCCGGATTGCTAAATTCGGTTTCGGTCAGTTTTTCCAGCAGCTCATCCATTTCATGATGTTCTGCCAGCGCATGCCGGGTAATGTTCAGCCCGGAATCGGTCATCATTAGTGGAATATAAAAATAACGGTCTTCGGCCACAGCATGGGCGAATAATTCATTTTTCAGTTGATCAAACAGCTCGCGGCGTTCTGGTGTATCCCCCGAGGTCTGGATTAAACGCTCGGCCAGATCACGCTGTATTTCATGGCTTTCACGTAGTGCTTCAAAAATATTCATGTTGTGATTACCCTTTCAAATGCCAAAATTTAAACACCCGACAACGGGTTGCATCATTATTGTTAAGCAGACAGGTTAGGCTAAGCATTCACTATACGCCAAGCTCGTGCGACGGTTCCTGCAGCAATTTGTATGGGAAATTTTAATAATGAGAATGATTTACAACCAGAACATCTGATAGGCCATACGTATAATCAGCACACTGACCAGGATCAGAAATACAATACGAATAAAGCCGCTGCCATATTTAAAGGCCAGACGCACCCCGACCAGAGAACCGGTAATATTGGCCAGCGCCATCATCGCCCCAACCATAAACAGCACATGACCAGTGGGAATAAAGAAACTTAATGCCGCCAGATTAGTCATAAAATTGGCAATTTTCGACAAGGCCGAGGCATGCAAAAAATCGACCTGTAAATAACGAATAAAATAGAAAATAAAAAAGCTGCCCGTGCCGGGGCCAAAAATACCATCATAAAAACCAATCAGCACACTGCCCAACGCCGCCAGGAGCAACATTTTGCGGTTTAAAGTCTGCTGCACATGCAGCTGGCCAAACTGCTTTTTCATGAAGGTGTAGATGGCAATCACGATCAGCATCAGCAGCACAAAGGGCCGCAAAATATCGGTCGGAATCATTGACACGCAGGCTGCGCCAACGAAAGAGCTGAGAAAGGCACATAGCCCGATCACGCCCAGCAATTTCCAGGACAGCTGCACTTTGCGTAAAAAAGAAAAGGCCGCCGAAGCAGTGCCACAAATGGAAGCCAGTTTGTTGGTGCCAAACACCGTGGCCGGCGCCAGTTGCGGCATTGCGCCCATAATCGCCGGAATCTGGATCAGGCCGCCACCACCAACCGCGGCATCAATTGCACCGGCACAGAAGGCAAAAATCACGAGGCTGATGACGATTTCAATATCCATATCGGGGCAATCCTGTGGCCTCAGTGCAAATGAAAATTAGAGATTCAGGACCCGTTTTGGTACCAGACGTTTTTTATCGGTAATTTCCGCCAGCCCTAAACATTTCTCGCCCTCAAATACCAATACCTGAGTTGCCGCCGCATGGTCAATATTACTTTCCATGCCGCGACAAAAATATTCGGCCCGGCCTTCTGGCACCTGTACCTGTGGAAAATGCTCAATCGGGGCATAAACCGGCAGCAACAGCGCTTCACGTTCGGCTTCGCTCAGGCTTTCCAGATAGTCCAGAGTGTAGCTTGGAATCAGATCAAAATGCCCGGTCTGAATACGGTGCAAATAGGTCAGATGCCCATAGCTGCCGAGCGCCTTGGCAATATCTTCACCGAGTACACGAATATAGGTGCCTTTGGAACAGGTCACATCCAAGGTGATACTATTGTCAGTAAACCCTAGCAGCTCCAGCGCATAAATGCTGATGGGGCGTGCATCCCGTTCAATTTCAATACCTTTACGGGCCAGCTCGTATAAGGGACGGCCTTCTTTTTTTAGCGCAGAATACATCGGTGGCACCTGCTGAATATCGCCAGTAAATTGCGCCAGGACGGTTAAAATGTTTTCTTCATTCAATGTCGGTACCGCAGCCTCTAACAGCACTTCACCTTCAACATCACCGGTGGTGGTGCTATGTCCCAATTGAATGGTGGTCTGGTAACGCTTGGTTGAATCCAGAAGAAAATGCGAAAACTTGGTCGCCTCGCCCAGACAGATTGGTAATAAACCAGAGGCCAACGGATCTAAAGCACCGGTATGTCCGGCTTTTTGCGCACGATACAGCCAGCGCACCTTTTGCAGTGCAGCATTCGAGCTGATACCCAGGGGTTTATTCAATAAAAATACGCCATGCACAGGACGACGCTGAATTTTAGGAGAAGATGCTTTCATGGCAAAAATCGGACAATTCTAAACTGCGCCATGGTAGCAATCTGAGCACAAGCTTTACAACTTTTCTATAAAACAATGTCATTTTTATGGCATATTGAGGCCGAACTGAAAACCTAAAATAAATACAATGGAAAAACAGGTGCATAGGAATGCAAAAACATAAATTATGGCTCTGGTTGGGCCTGATTACCGTGGCAGTGATGGGCATTATTTACTGGTTAATTCCCCATTCACCACCATCCCCCGGTCATGCACAGGCCGCCACAGCGCGTACATCTGCAACCTCGTCTCTACCCGTGAGCAGTCCAAACAGCTCTGCAACCCTGTCCTTTTTAAGTCCCAGTCAGCAGGATACTGAAATTAACTGCCAGTTACAGCTCGACTCAGGTAACCGGCTGATGGTCAATGAACAGACCCGCAACTGTTTTGAATATTTTATTACCCAATACGGCGAGAAAACCCTGGAGCAGATCCGTCAGGATTTTCAGCGTTATATCGCCCAGACTCATCAGGAACCGGCCTTGGGACAAATTCTGGATTTATGGCAGCGCTATCTGGATTATCGGGAGCGTTTGGGGGAATTGCAGCCGCCGCAACTGGATCCGGACAGTCCGCAATATTACCGCAGCATTTTTACTAGCATGAAAAACCTGCGTCAGCAGTTTTTCTCGGCCTATGAAATTGAGGGTCTGTTTGGGGTGGAAGATGTTTATCATGACTATACCCTGGAGCGCCTGAGTGTGATGGACAATAAACAGCTGTCCGAAGCAGAAAAAGCCCAGAAGTTAAAAGCCCTGTTTGAGCAGCTGCCGGAAGACTGGCAGGCCAATCTGGAACAGCTCAACAAGCTGGAAGATTTAAGAGTACTGACCGCAGAAATTAAAGCCCGTGGTGGCTCCAGTGCAGAACTGCGCCAGATGCGCCTGAATCTGGTCGGGCCTGAAGCCACGCAGCGTCTGGAACAGCTGGATGTCGAGCGCAGCCACTGGAAAACCCGTGTCACTCAATATTTAAATCAACGCGATCAGATTCTCAGTGCTGGCCTGAATGATGCCGCCAAACAGCAGGCGGTCGCAGAATTACGCCAGCAGTATTTTAACAATCCACAAGAACAGCTGCGGCTGGATACCTTTGAATCGGTGCACGATCAGGGCGGTAAACTGCCTTTTGCCGAATAACATCCTCTAAAGATGACTCATCCATCATTGCGGTAGATGGGTCTAGGTTTAACGTTCTGTTAAGCACCACCCCCCTCATTTTTTATCAATATCTCTGCCATTTCACGTGCACTTCATCGACCAGTTATCGGCAACTACAAAAAATAACCGAATGGCTAATGACGATTTCAAGAAAACTGTTTATTTATGCTAAACAATGGATTTTAAAATTACTAAGCCCTTATAAAAACAGTAATTTTTGATAAATTTTGGCCTGAAATGACATATTTGCAGGCAGGTTGCCTGGATGAGTAGTCATCATTCCATATAAATCGAAGACATCATCACATTTTTATGCAAAGCACGACAAAGGAGGAATTTTTGACAGGTGGTACTGCATCAATAAAACAAAAAATGAAATGAAGGATCAGTCATGCATCATTTAAAACAAAAAACCACATGGGGTTCAGCCCTGTTACTTGCGACAGCCCTGTTTGGCTTAAGCACACCCGTACAGGCCGAACCGGGCGTCTTGCAGGTTCAGGAACGCGCCATCAGCCATTATGCCCAAACCCGATATCCAATTGTCATGACCCACGGCTGGCTTGGCTGGTCGCGAATTGGCAATGAAACTTTCAATATGGATTACTGGTACCAGATTTTGCCCGATCTGGCGCGTCACGGCGCCACTGTGTTTGCCGCACAGCTATCTCCGGCACATCAGACCGAATTTCGTGGTGAACAGCTGATTCACCAGGTGGAAGATGTGCTGGCCATTACGGGCAAAAATAAGGTCAATCTGATTGGTCACTCGCATGGCGGCCCGACTGTACGTTATGTGGCGGCGGTCAAACCTGAATATGTGGCCTCGGTCACTGGTATTGGTGGTACGTTCCGTGGCTCTAAAGTGGCCGATGATATTCAAAACAGTACGGCACTGCGCACTGTCTTCAATCTGGTCGGTGACTATATGATCGCCCCGCTCATCAGTTATGCCCAGTTACAGCCGGATATGCCCATCAACTTTGATGCCTCGATGAAATCCCTGACCGAAACCGGTTCTGCTGATTTTAACCGCCGTTTCCCGACCACGGCACTGGCAGCAAACTGTTCTCAGGCCGGCGCTGAAGTTGATCGTGGCATCCGCTACTACTCCTGGACCGGCACTGCACAAGCCACCAATCTGCTGGATATCGACACCATTCTGATGCAACTCGGGCCGCTGTCGTATGGCAACAGGGACAATGACGGCATGGTGGCACGTTGCAGCTCGCATATTGGCAAGGTAATTCGTGACAACTACAACCTGAACCATACCGATCTGGCCAATATGATGTTCGGACTGACCGGCCGCTTTGCCCCGGATCCGGTGGCACTGTTCCGTCAGCATGCCAATCGCCTGAAACAGCAGCAGCTCTAGACTTTTAAATTGCCTTGGTGACAAGGCTGAACACCGTACAGATCGTGAGCGGTCTGTACTCACAAGAACAAGACTGAGGATTTAACAATGAAATATGGATATCTCATCGCCGGTCTGGCCGCTACCGTATTGAGCGGCACCACACAGCTGCACGCCTCAAACAGCACCCAGGTCAAAGCACCTTTTGTTAGCTCGCAGTATGCCAAAACCAAATATCCGATTGTATTTAGTCATGGTATGAGTGGCTTTATTACCCTGGGGACCGACAATTTTGGCCTGGATTACTGGTATCAGATTCTGCCAGATCTGGCGCGCCACGGCAGCAATGTCTGGGCCACCCGGGTATCGCCATTTAACTCCAGTGAGGTTCGTGGCGAGCAGCTGGCACAGCAAGTCGAGGAAATTCTCGCTGTGACCGGTGCGGGCAAAGTCAACCTGATTGGCCATTCGCATGGCGGACCAACCATTCGTTATGTGGCCGGGGTAATGCCAGACCAGGTAGCATCTTTAACTGCGGTGGGTGCACCGAATAAAGGCTCGCCGGTGGCCGACCTGATTTTAAAAGCCGAAGGCACACCGGTTGAAGGGCCATTGGTTGGTGCAGTCAATCTGGTGTCCAAAGCCATTACCTGGGCGCAAGGTTTGGACCCGAACAGCTTCCCGCATGATTCTCTTGCTGGCGGCAGCAGTCTGACCCTGGCCGGCTCGGCCAAGTTTAACCAGAAATTCCCGCTAGGGATGCCAACCACGGCCTGCGGTGAAGGTGCCTATAAACAGAATGGGGTTGTGAATTATTCCTTTACCGGTATTGGTACGGTCACCAATATTCTGGACCCCGACTCTGCCCTGAAAATCACCAGCTTGCTGATTGATGGCGGCAAAGAAAATGACGGTCTGGTCTCTCGCTGTAGTGCCAAGTTTGGGAAAACCATCCGCGATGACTATAACTGGAACCATTTAGATGAAGTCAATCAGTTTCTGGGTCTGAAAGCCGTATTCGCCCCCGATCCGGTCAGTGTCTACCGTCAACATGCCAACCGTTTAAAACAGCAAGGCTTGTAAACTTAAGGATGATCTGCCCTGCTCTTTTGAGCAGGGTTTTTATTTTTGATGATGAAGAAAAATGGAATTTTATGAAAATAAAAATTTTACTTACGCTTATGACAACTGTACTGTGCTGTGGAACGGCACTGGCACAAGACAGCCATGTGATTAAAGCCGAAAGCAAACGGGTGACCTCGACTTATGCCCAAACCCAATATCCGATTGTATTTGCCCATGGCATGGTCGGGTTTAACCGCATTGGTACCGATACCTTGGGCATGGACTATTGGTATCAGATTCTACCGGATTTAGCCCGTAACGGCAGCAATGCCTGGGCAGCACGGATGTCACCGTTTAACTCCAGTGAAGTCCGGGGTGAACAATATCTGGCCCAGCTCCAGGAGGTGATGGCCATCACCGGAGCGAAAAAAGTCAACCTGATTGGCCATAGTCATGGGGCACATGCGGTGCGTTATGCCGCAGGTGTAATTCCTGACCAGGTGGCCTCGGTGCTGACCGTCGGTGGTGCCAATCAGGGTACCGTGGTGGCTTCCGACGTGATGAAATTTGCTGATCAAACAGGAAGCTCTGACCTGTTAAATGTGCTGATCAGCAGTTTTGGTAAAGTGATCATGTGGGCACAAGGCCTGGACGCCAATACATTTCCGCATAATGCCTTAGCTGCAGGTCATAGCACCTCGATTGAAGGAACCGCGGAGTTTAATCAGCGTTTTCAGTTGGGCTTATCCTTAACGCCCTGTGGTGAAGGCAAATATCAGGATCAGGGTATTGCTTTATATTCAATGACCGGAAATACGCAAGTCACCAATCCACTGGATGTTGGTGATGCTGCTATGAAAGTCCTTAATTTAATCTCGGCCCATAAAGGCGGTGCCAATGATGGCATTGTCTCGGTCTGTAGCGCCAAATTTGGTAAAACCATTCGGGATGATTTTCCATGGAATCATCTCGATGAAGTGAATTTACTGTTCGGTTTAAAAGGTACTTTTGCTCCAGACCCGGTCGCGGTCTATCGCCAGCATGCCAACCGGCTCAAACTGCAAGGTCTATGAACCAGTCTACAGCCATAAAAAAATGCGCCATGGGGCGCATTTTTTCAACGAGATAAAACTGATTAAGCTTCAGTTTTACGCGCTGGTAACTTTTCACGAATACGTGCAGCTTTACCAGACAATTCACGTAGGTAGTAAAGTTTAGCACGACGAACGTCACCACGACGTTTCACTTCGATTTTAGCAACGATTGGTGAGTGAGTTTGGAATACACGCTCAACACCAACACCGCTAGAAATTTTACGTACTGTGAACGCAGAGTTCAAACCACGGTTTTTCTTAGCGATTACAACGCCTTCAAACGCTTGTAGACGTTCACGGTCGCCTTCTTTAACTTTTACAGAAACAACTACTGTGTCACCTGGTGCAAAAGCTGGGATGTCTTGTTTAAGCTGAGCATTTTCTACAGCTTGTACTAAAGGATGCTTACCGCTCATGGGGTATCTCCAATATGTGCGAGTTAGAAGAGGTCTAATCATCGCTGGGGCTAGAGGCTAAAGCGCATAGACCCGATTGACTTTCCCTTTATGCTTGACCGCTTCAATGCATAAAGAGCCTATTTAAGTACTTAATCCGAAGATCAAGCTTTTCATTGTGCGCAGAGCATAAATTAAGCTTTATGTTCTGGCAAATCTTTTAGCCATTTTTTTTGCTGTTTAGTCAGCTCGACTTGTTCAACCAATTCAGGTCGACGTTCAAGTGTACGCTGATAACGCTGCAAAAACCGCCATTTTTCAATATTTGCATGATGACCTGATTTCAATACCTCAGGCACATCCAAACCTTCAAAATAGTCAGGCTTTGTATATTGCGGGCAGTCTAACAGACCATCCACAAATGAATCTTGCACATGGGATTGTTCATCAGACATTGCACCCGGAAGTCTCCGGATAATACTGTCCAATAACACCATCGCAGGCAGTTCACCGCCCGATAACACGTAATCTCCAATCGACCATTCCTGATCGACATATTTCTGGATTAAACGTTCATCGACACCTTCATAACGGCCACACAGCACAATCAATCCGTCATATTGAACAAATTCTTGTACAGCGGGTTCATTTAAGGTTTGACCTTGTGGTGACATATACACCACGGGTACGTTGACCGCACCTGCTTCATGAGCAAGTTCTTTGGCACGGTGGATTGCTTTTGCCAGTGGCTCAGCCATCATTACCATACCGGGACCACCACCAAATGGACGTTCATCCACTCGTTTGTAGTTACCCTCAGCATAATCGCGAGGATTGATACAATGAATTTGCATCAACTCACGTTGTGCTGCGCGCCCGCTAATACCGAAACGTGTAATCGCTTCAAACATTTCAGGAAAAAGCGTAATGACTGCAAAAAACATCGCAGACTCCCGTATTTCCAAAAATATTAGTAATCTACGCCCCAATTGACATAAATACGACCTGTTTCGAGATCAACGCGTTGTACCACATCTTTATGCCATGGAATCATACGCTCTTCACCATCAATGCTGTCAGCAGTTGCGCGAACCACCATCACATCGTTAGCGCCTGTTTCAAACAGTTCGTGGATTTGACCGAGATTAACTTCCTGTTCCTCATCATCCAGACCTAACACGGTTAGACCTTTTAAATCAGACCAGTAATACTCATCCACACCTGCTTGCGGCAGTTGCGATTTTGAAATCCAGATATTTGCACCAACCAGACCGTCTGCTGCGGTGCGATCGCTCACACCTTTTAAGCTGACAACCAGGCCTTTGCCATGTGGTTTCCAACGTTTTACATCGACAGTTTGCCAACCTGCTTTGGTCTCAATGTACCAAGGCAGGTAGTCAAACATGTTGCTCATGGGTTCTGTATTGGAATAGACCCAGAGCCACCCATTTAATCCATATGCTGAACGTAACTGTCCAATCTGAATACGATCTTCGGGTACATTCTGTGTTGGTGTCATGGGCTACCTACTACTTAATTCTTTAAAATTATGCAGCAGCTGCAGCTTTCTTCGCTTGAGCAGCTAAAGAAGCAACACGTTCAGAAGGTTGAGCACCTTGTGCTACCCAGTGAGCAAAACGGTCAGCATCTAAACGAAGTTTTTCTGCTTTACCTTGCGCTGTAGGGTTGAAGAAACCGATACGTTCGATGAAACGACCGTCACGTGGATTGCGGCTATCAGTTACAACGATTTGATAGAATGGACGCTTTTTAGCACCACCGCGAGTAAGACGAATAACTACCATGATACAACCTTATAGTTTTTACGGATTATCCCTGTACCGACCATCGATACATTTCAAACCCCTTTCATAGAGGGCAGTATTTTACGCGAAGTTTGCCCTGAATGAAAGATCAAAAATTGCTTGGCTACAATTTTGGATTTAGTTAGCGGCCGTCCCAGTTTGAAGATGCTGTGAGCCCAGCCAAGCATGCTGCACTTGTAGCTGTGGTCTTAGACCAGAAACGTTGACCAGATTCATTTATACAATTCACTCCATTTCCAGCTTGAGTTCCTATTGGAACAGCTGACAGAGTCCACTTAGTTGGAAATTCACCTTTAGTTGTATCAAAGGTGGTAAAATTTAAACTCAGGGTATATAGACCATTTTGTGAAGTAGGGTTAATCGATGGAAAACCCACATCCGTTAAGGTAATCGCTGTTGTATCCGTTTTTTTATAATGGAAATTTGTAACCTTGTAACGCTGTAATCTAGAAGCGATTTCTATTAGTTCCGCTTGCACTTCAACACGTTTAGTTTTTTTTACATATTCTTGATAAGAAGGATATGCAATTGCTGCCAAAATTCCAATAATGGCAACTACGACCATCAATTCTATGAGGGTAAAACCATTTTTCAATCTGTCCATGCATCCCCCCCATTACAATCCAAATTAATTGTACTTCCCTGTTTTTTACATCTTTTTCCTAAATTATTCATTACAAAACTATTTAATTTAGGTTGAGTACTTGCAGCATTTGCAACAATGATCCACTTTCTACCGGTTACTCCAGTATCTGTTAGTTTTTTACTTGTAAGATCACCATCTACAACAGAGATAGTGTACTTTGCAGTTACTGCTGTTGCATTTTTAGGCCAGTAAGTTAAGTCTGCTGGCAAACTATAACCTACATAAGTAAATTGACGCGATTTATGTTTTTCTAAATCAGTTGCAATCTGCTGCATCATTTGGCTTACACCGGACTCGTCTGCTCTACGCGCATATTGTTGATAACTCGGTAAGGCAATTGCTGCTAATACTGACACGATAACCACTACCACCATAAGCTCGATCAGAGTAAAACCTTTTAAACTATTCATGCAAGTTCCTTAGTTTTTCTCATACCAGCTCAGTGGTGTTAGTTTAATCTCTGACTTATATAAGGCTGCCAATAATTTATTAGATGCAGGATTACGACTATTAATGGGAGCGACAATACTACGCGTGTTTGCACTACCATCCGTACCACCACCTAAAGTTATACCTAAAATACCTTTACCCAAATTTAAAGTATTTTGAGCAACTGTTTCTCCATTTGGACATTGGCCATACGGCATACAGAAGCGATGTGCCTCACTTCCTCCATAAATACCAGCACCACATGCTTCTGTAGTACCTACAGCTTCCGCGTCGAAAGTAGTTACGTATAAATCATTATCAACAACAATAATATCTCCCTGTACTTTCTCTACTGCTTTACGACCTGTAGATGAAGTAAATTCGTAATACCAACCTTTTTTACCCGTAAAATCGATTTTATTTGCAGGTTGTGGATTTGGATTAGATGTTGTTGCAGTAGGTTTAACACCTAATTCTCTATTCGTATCATTTACAATTGCTAATGCAGATGGAGTCGTATCTCGTAAAACATAAGTATATGTCGATGGAATATCCTTTTTCACGACATCTGTATCAAATAAATTATAAATTGCGTCATTAGGCAATGATGCATTTAATGCTGCAGTTTCACCACTCACAATATAATTATTATTGACGATTTTACCCAATAAAGGGTTACTTCGGTTCCCCGACCCAATACTGACTACAGCATAAATTCCATTGGTACCATTATAGACACTAAAGCCAGGTGCCTCATAAAAACGAGGACTTAAGCCATTAGCTTTATGGACATCTAGTATACGGATAATATTATTTGCAAAACTTGCTTTGGACGCTGCGATTGCACTTGCTTGTTGCGAAGGCGTAGCTGTAGAACTGATATTCAGCACCGGATGTGAACTGTTTAAATCAACCCTAAAGACTTGCCCACCTAAGTCACCAAAATATAAATGGTCAACATCACCGTCCCCATCACGGTCTATCGTTTTAATTTGACTGACAATACTATATTTTAGATCGTCACCATCCCCTTTTGTTGCAGACTCATACGTTGACCATAAAGGTTCACCAGTATTTGCATCAAACATAAAGACGCCTGCACCAACTCCACTAGTTTGATCATAATTAAATGTTTCGTATCCGGAGTCATAACCTCCGCCAACAAACATTACCAAGCGACGTTTGCCTTCCCATTGCACATTTGTAATGACAGGTTTTGACCAGCTTTGCCCCATTTTAGCTAAATGTGAATAAGAATAAGAAGTAATATTAGTTCCGTCTTCTTTTTTTGCTGACGTGTATACTTTTGAACTTGTTGGATCAATTCTAAATTTAATTGTTGGTGAACTTATGTCTGTGAGATCCAAAGCATAATAACTTCGACCTCCCATTCGCATCCCGCCATAAACCCATTGCTTTCCTAATCTGTCTCCATCTTTGACATAAAACTTATCATCTGTACTATTGTAAACATATTCAGTATGAGCAACCCATGGACCATCCACACCATAGTACAGTTGACTCATACCGTTCGTACCTGATTCTTTCTCGTTTAGCAAAGCAAGTGGTTGATTACTTAACGTTTCCTGTGGAACAAATACGAATTCCTCTTCACCACCAGTATAACTATTGCCTGTATCCGACTCTGCACCGGCTTTAACTACATGTAATGCACCTTGAGTTGTTCCAAAAAGTAAATAATCTTTTCGAGCTGTAGTATCAACATTGCTGCCTTGAGTGACTTTACCTTCTTGTGTCAACAATATAGGAGTCGAATGCATAATCGCCCCTATGTTTCTCAACGTTTTACTTGGGCTAAGCGTAGTTAAGGATGTGGTATTCGTTATAGCGTTTAACTCAGTTAAAGTTAGGTCATATCCTAGTAATCCGAGCAAATACTTACGATTCGTTAAGTTAGTCTTAATAAAGCTTTCAGTCACAGTATTTAAAGTAGTATCTGAATTTGTTAAAACCTTACGATTGAATCCATTTACCGTTGTGCCTTTTAACTTTAGTTTACTTAACATACCACCAAATGCTAATAATTCAGTCTCTGAAGAGGCGATATTTTTGACCCACAAATCTTTTGTAGCCGTATTTAACTGTCCATTCGTGTCGTTAAAAACTTTAAGCCCATCTTTATCTTCTAAAATTGAATTCACAACTTTGTATTTTTTTAGATTTCCGCTCCAGAGCTGGAAAGTTTCAGAAGGCTGTGGTTTAAATTGTGGAAAATAAGCATAAGGCTGCACTGCTATTGTATTAAGTGAATCTTGTGGAATTGTTGCTGTTCCTGTTGTAATTGCAGGAATTGCGACTGTTACACTATCCACGAAGTCTTTTACACTTTTTACAACGTCTGTGGTATTGGCTGCACTATACCAACCTCCCCCTCCAATAACCGATGCCTTAGCTGCCTCTAATGCATTACTTCCTGCACTAAATAAATTTCGTAAATCAGTTTGATCACCAGCTATCGGGCCACTACCTGAATATTTATAAGTGGTAGCAGGGTCATAAGTTGCCGCGCCAAAACTAAACTCATTACCAAAACCAACAACTGCCGTCTTAATTTCAATATTTTTGGTATTTTGCTTTAGTTTCAATTTTTCAGCTATTGTTGTTACACAAGGCCAAGAAGAACCACAATTAGTTGAAGTAGTAGATGTAGATAAATATCCATTAATTGCAGTTCGTGCAGATGATGTACTGTCACTCCATGGCTCACCATCCGTTAAGAAATATACCCCATAACCTGCACATGCAGCTTCTGAACCTGTTGGCATATTTGCCATTAAGCCAGCAGCACCTGTCGCATAAGCATGTGCAATAGGTGTACCAGATGAGTTTGAATAACCTGTAATTTCTTCTAATAAAGTTGTTCTGTTAGCTTTATTTAATACTAGAGGCGTTCGCGTAACACTAGGATTTGGAAAACGAGTAAATCCAATTGAAGCTGTGTCTCCTAATGGGGTGATCGACGTTGTTTGATCATCTACTTTCGAATTACCAGCAATTAGATCGTACAAACTTTTTTTCAACATCGTCACACGATCTGGACAACTATATTTTTTTCCTTCTTCAGTCGTTCTACTATTCCAAGTAATAGTTGTGATATCCCTTTTCCGTTCATTTACATAAGAATTCCAACCACCACTCGACTTCGCGTCATAATAACTTCCTTCACTTTCTGAAGTTTCAGAATCACTTAGATCAGTATTAATATCTGAAATGACACAAGATTTATCAATTTTTTTTTGTAAGGCATCACTTAAATTTGAATATATATTAACATCTGTAGTAGTCATTGAGTCAGTCAGTGTATCTCTTGATTTCTGTGAACGAGAAGCCTCATACCAAGCACTATTTGAATTTGAACTTCGTTTATAAACAACTGTTGTCACAGTTTTGACTTGATTTGTCTTATATTCTTTTGTTTGGCTTTCTTTAACCCAACAATAAGTGCCCGAGAAACTATGAGGTGACCCATTCCAAGAAGTTGAAACAGTTTTACTTTCTGAACTACAATTTCTCCCATTAAAGAAATCTGATTTCACTGGACTAGAACCTCGCATTGAAGTCGAAAAGTCCAAAACCATCATCAAATAAGCACCACCTTGTGTAGGAGCCTTATAAATTTCAATGTCACTTGCATAAACAGTTGCAGTATGACTAATTAAAGCAGCACTTAGCGCTGAGAGTGCAAAAACTGATGTTTGGTTAATTTTTTTCATTTTTCATACCTCAGTATTATTTAGCCAAGTTTTGTTGCAATGCATACGTAGAAACTTGAGTATGTACCGGAACAGCCAAACCATTTAAACATGCAGACACCGTCTTCTTTGCAAGTTCTAAATTTGAAATCGTAGTAGGGTTTTGCGCACCTGCCCCTGTTGTCGGTTTTGCTTTTTCAGTGACTAGATCAATATCAACTTCTGCAATTTTAGTGCTCGGAATACTGTTGAAGTGTTGTTTAAAACAGTTATCAATGCTTGTATTAGATACGCTAGAAGGCGCTAAAGCTGGAAATATTGTAGTTGCATACACTGTATATAACTGACCCGGATCAATTTTTGCACTATCAGGGTCTGTCCCTTTTTGCATGTAGGCAAAAGCGTCCAGATTGGTGACATCCGCTGCTTTAATCGCGATTTGTGTCATCACCGTTTTACGACTGGAGCTGAAGAAACCATCATTGATTTTACAAAAACCATTAACACCCAATCCTGTATTATCCACAGAATTTCCATTCCAATTAATTAAACTCGCACGGCTTAATTTAAAGAAATCAGATTCGGATGCCTTATAACAAAATACCAATTCCTTACCAATATTGTCTTCACCTTTGATATAACCAAACATGCCGTTAATCGCCATATTTTTCTGAATATTTTCCGGATTTTCAATTTGGAATAAAGCCGTATCTGAACTCTGCAGCATGAGTTGTTGAGCTTGGCTCATGGTGCTTACTTTTAAAGATGTAATACTAGAACGTATTGCCAAGCTACCAATAATCGTAATTGCGATAAGCAATAATAGTACGGTAATAAGCGTCACCCCCTGTTGATGATGTCTCATTAGCGATCTCCCAAAGCATTGCGTAGAGCTATCGTCTGCATGATTGGTGCTCTAATATATTTTCGTGGCTGAGCATCTTTTACTTTCACATCCAGATTAAAAACTTTGAATGTTTGATTATCAGGTATAACAGTATCAGTTGTAGGCTGAGTAGCACGTGAAATGACAGCCAACTGTACTGCTAAAATTCTTGGTTTTGTAGCAGTGAGCGCATCATATTGTTCTAATGTTAAGTATCTTCTTTGAATTGTTGTACCAGTCGTCATATCAACTAAAAACCGCACTTTAAATAAATCTACACGCTTTAAAATAATCTGCCCTGCGCTATATATGCCTGTATTTGCAGAAGCAAGCGCTGTATTAGCGGTTAAATTTGACGAGTAACGACTTGCTGCGCATACCAATGATTTTTTTAATTCATCAGTCGTTTCATGACTTTCGACATTACTATCCAATCGAACAAAATACCTTTCAACAATATAGATATCTGTTGTAGTGATCTCAGTCCCTCCACAGTCAAAACCACCAATTTCAGCAGGTTTATATTGAATGACTAATTGATCACTCCTCGCATCAGCAAAAGCATCACTTCCAATACGGGACTGCATATTACTAGAAACCATATTCGACTTAGTCGCAAATTTTGAGGCAAAATCCGCTGGTACTGTCACAAAGCTGCTTAAATTATCTTTATTAAAAACAATACCCGACTTAGCATTCGTTGTATTGATCTGTGCAGACGGACTATTCAAATTAGCCATCCGTATTTGACGTGCAATATAGGACAATCCAAAGTTTTGGTCTTCTTGGACAGTGGCAGCTGCATTTTGTAAACTTAGATTACGCTGACCACTTAAAAACAGCATCAAAGCTGTTGCAACTACGATTAGCCCTAAAGCAATACTGACCATTAATTCAATAAGTGTAAAACCTGTTTGTTTCATTAGTAGATCTCCATAATGAGACATGCAGATTTCACTTGATAAGCGGTACCTTTTGTACAGGCAGTTTCACTGTCAGTCGTGCTATTTCCTGCAATTGTATTATTCCATGCCACATACACACATTGACGATCATGATCACCGGTATTCGCTTTTTGGCATTGCTGAACTGAAATACTCATACCCAATTGACTTGCATAACTTTCGACTTCCCTCGCATCAAAATCTGCTAGCTCATCTGCTGTACACACATCCGTATTTGTTGCCGTAGCACAGCTTTTTGATCCATCTTTTTGTTTCGCAGTGGAAGCAAACTCTACTTTGTATTTTGCCCAACCATCGCGATTGGCACGAATACGCTCTGCTATATCCCGTGCAATATTTATAGCTTGAATTCGTTGTGCACTTTCACCAGTCGCTTCAATTGCACGTGCTTGTAAAATTACAAAGCCTAACACGCCAATAGCGAGTACAACCAAGGAAACTAAAACTTCAATTAAACCCACGCCTTTTTGATTCTTCATGAGGAACAGGCTCCTGCTTCCACTTTCTCAACTTTACCAAACTTATCCAATATTATTTTTATTGATGGACTGGGACGTGTTTTTTGGCACAGTTCAATTTCACTAAAATTAGCCACATAAAACCCTTTAGAGTTAAATTTTATTTGATTATTCGCACTTGTTTTTAATCGCACTGGTGAAGTAGCTTTCCAGTTTATAGTTGAACCAGAATCCATAGCATCTGAGTTCAAATTCAAGGTTACTTCCCTTACATCTACAATTGATTTTGCTCTGGCTTCTTTTAATACATTTATCAACTCTTCTGTATTTTTTTTTAACTTATATTGCTCAATCATGCTAGAAAATGAAGGAGCAGCCATTCCAGCAATAATTGCCAACACCGCAATCGTCACCATTAACTCAATTAAGGTAAACCCCTGACTTTTTCGCATGCTCTCCCCCTAGGCAAAAATGTTGGCCCAGTTAAAATCATACTTATTAAAGTTACAAAACCTACACAGAACAGATAAAAGGCATAAAAAAGCAGATGACTGTCATATCACAATCATCTGCTTATTTTTAAAAGAAAAATTAGACTGTTATCTACTTCTCAGTTTAAGCCTGAGTTACAGGAATACGTAACTCTTTCGGTAAACTAAAGGTAATGTTCTCTTCACGACCAGCAAGCTCGGCAGGTGCCGTTGCCCCCCAGTCCTGCAAACGCTGAATCACCTGTTTAATTAAAATTTCCGGAGCAGACGCACCGGCAGTCACACCAATTTTCGTTTCAGGATTAAACCAGGCCTGATCCAGCTGATCGGCATTATCGACCAGATACGCCTGTTTGCCCATGCGTTCGGCCAGTTCACGTAAACGGTTCGAATTCGACGAGTTTGGCGATCCTACCACCAGCACCACATCACACTGACTGGCCAAATCACGCACCGCATCCTGACGGTTCTGGGTGGCATAACAGATATCATCTTTACGCGGTCCCTGAATCTGCGGGAATTTCTGGCGCAAGGCATCAATCACTTTGGCGGTATCATCAATCGACAGCGTGGTCTGCGTAACAAACGCGACTTTTTCAGGATGACGCACGCTTAAAGCCGCGACATCTTCTTCATCTTCCACCAGATAAATTTCACCACCATTTATCTTATCATATTGCCCCATGGTGCCCTCCACTTCAGGATGGCCTTCATGTCCAATTAAAATCGCTTCAACCCCTTCGCGGGCATATTTGGTCACTTCAATATGTACCTTGGTCACCAGCGGACAGGTGGCATCAAACACTTTCAGGCCACGGCGCTCAGCTTCCTGCTGGACTGCTTTTGATACGCCATGGGCACTAAAAATCACGATATTGTCGTCTGGCACTTCATCCAGCTCATCTACAAAAATCGCACCACGCTGACGTAAATCATCCACCACAAACTTGTTATGCACCACTTCATGACGCACATAAATTGGTGGATTAAAGCATTCAAGGGCACGATTCACAATCGCAATTGCACGGTCCACACCCGCACAAAAACCACGTGGATTAGCCAATACAATTTCCATAGAACCCTCGATATTCATTTCAACTTTTGCAGACAGATGCGAAATTAATGCAAACAAATAGATGCTTAACTATTTTGTTTAAGCCAGCTCTGCTCTAAAATAGAGAAGATATTTTATCATATCAGGAAAAATATCATGTCGGGTCTCTTGTTTGTCGTTTCTGCAGCTTCAGGAACAGGCAAAACATCCCTTGTTAAAGCCCTGCTTGAACGTGTCAACAATCTGCACGTTTCTGTTTCCCACACGACCCGTGGTCAACGTCCTGGCGAACTGGACGGCGTTCATTACCATTTCACCCAGAAACAGGATTTTATCGACCTGGTGCAACAAGGCGGTTTTATTGAATATGCCGAAGTCTTTGGCAATTATTATGGAACAGCCCAAGCCACAGTCAAAGAACAACTGGCCAAAGGTCACGATGTCCTGCTGGAAATTGACTGGCAAGGTGCGCAGCAGGTGCGCAAACTTTTTCCTGAATCGAAACAGATTTTTATTTTACCGCCAAGCCAGTTTGACTTGCGTCAGCGCCTGTCCAATCGCGGCACCGATGCTGTCGATGTGATTGAACATCGCTTAAGCTGTGCAGTAGAAGATATGCAGCAATATGTCAACTTTGACTATGTGATTATCAATGATGACTTTAATAAAGCCCTGCATGACCTGGAAGCCGTGATTATTGCCAACCGTCTGGTGTTAAGCCAGCAGGCCAACCGTCATCAGGAGCTGATCCAGAAGCTGATTACCCCTACAGCACCCTGATTAAAACTTGAGTCTTCAGGCAAAGCACCTTATACTGCACAGTCTGTTTAAATTTACCATTCAAACGAGAACTCTTATGGCACGCGTCACCGTTGAAGATTGTTTAGACCATGTAGACAACCGCTTTGAGCTTGTACTAGTGGCAAGCAAACGCGCGCGTCAATTGGCACGTCAAGGAATTGAACCTACCGTTGAGTGGGACAACGATAAACCTACCGTTGTTGCTTTACGTGAAATTGCAGAAGGCCACGTTTCTAAAGACATTTTGAAACAACGCGATCAGGACTACCAAGCCTCTAGCCTTGACCTCGCACTTTCAGCAAATAACTTGAATTTAGATGGTTTTTCTTTCCAATAAGAAAATACATCCTGAAAAAGCCTAGTTTTTTACTAGGCTTTTTTATTATTTGAACTTTAATATTTGCGCAATAACCGTTATAACATAAGCATCGGAACTCGTAATTACAACGAGCTTTTATTTCGATATTTTCGGTGAAAAAAATTGACAAGTCATGCAATATGTTTTTCATTAGAAGATCAGTTTTTGTGATTGTTACGAGCATTGTAGTTAAAGGTGGTATATGCCAGGCGCAGAGGTCAGCCAAGCCAAACAGCAACTAAATATGATTATCGACGCTTACTTGAGTGAAAGCGATAGCGAGCGCGTGCTTGCGGCCTGTGACTATGCCGATCTGGCGCATGATGGCGTGACCCGTAAAAGCGGCGAGCCTTATATTCTGCATCCGATTGCGGTCAGCTGCATTCTGGCACATATGCGTCTGGATGCCGAAACCCTAATGGCGGCGCTGCTGCATGATGTGATTGAAGATACCGAATTTAGCAAAGAAGATATTACCGAAAAATTTGGCCGTACCGTGGCCGAACTGGTCGATGGCGTGACCAAACTCAGCCATTCCAGCGATAAAGAATACAATAAAGCCGCGTCCTTCCGTAAAATTCTGCAAGCGACCCTGCAAGACCCGCGTGTGATCATTATTAAACTGGCTGACCGCTATCACAATATGACCACTCTGGATGCCTTGCGCCCAGATAAACGCGCCCGCATTGCCCAGGAAACTTTTGATATTTTTGTGCCGATGGCGCGTATTGTCGGTATGAATGAAATGGCCGACAACCTGGAACATCTGTGCTACCAGAATCTTGATCTGGATATGTTCAATAATGTTCAGGCTGCCCTGCTAGAAACCAAGCCGAAACGCTGTGAATATCAGGCCAAATGGGAAAAGAACCTGGCCGAGCTGCTGCAATATCATCAAATTAGCGGCCGGATTAAAAAGAAAAATAACAATATCGAACTGCTCCGTTATTTCGTCAAAAACGACATCGACCTGCAAGAGCTGACTCACAGCCACGCCTTTGAAATTATTCTGCAAAGCATTGCCGACTGTGACCGCTTAGCCGATATTTTACGTGAACATTTTCAGGTGCTGCATTTTGCCGATCATATTCGCCGTCCGTTACCGGGTGGCAACCAGTCGCTGATGCTGCGCCTGAAAGGTGAAGAAACCACCTTATCCTTAACCATTCAAACCGAGCTGATGCGTAAAGCAGCCCGTTTTGGCGTGGTTCTCGGTGAGAATGCACCGCAAGCCTGCCGCTCGGCGATTCAGGCGTCCATGCAAAACCTGAACGTACTGATTGATGGCGCCTGTGCCAAAACCACCTTTAGCGAACTGCTGGATTATCTGCATCAGGAAAAAATCTGGGTTTATACTCCGCATGGCCATCTGCATGAATTACCGCAAGGCGCTACCGCAGTTGATTTTGCCTATTCGGCCAGCCTGTTCCTCGGTAACCATGCGGTCGGTGCGAAAATTAATGGAGAAATCAAACCGCTCTCTACTCCGCTGACCAGCGGCCAGGTGGTGGAAGTGATTACCGATGTACTGGCCACCCCAAACCCAGATTGGCTCAGCTTTATTAACACCCAGAAAGCACGCCGTGCCCTGCAAAACATTCTGCGTGATCAGGATATTGACGAGCAGCGTCTGGTCGGTGAGCAGGCCCTTAACCGTGCCTTAAAACTGTTTAACTGTTCGATTAAAGATTTAAGCGAAGACGACTGGATTAACCTGTTGCAATGGCGTCATATCGACAGTAAAGAACGCCTGTTCGAACAGATTGCAGTCGGTGACCTGTTACCACAACTGGTGGCCAACCATCTTTATTCACAGGACAGCAGCTCGGAAGTTTCGGATCGTCTGATTCAGGGCACCGAAGGCATTGATGTTAAATATGCGCATTGCTGTAATCCGGTACTTGGTGATCCGATTCAGGGCCATTTATCCCGCCGTGGTTTAATTGTGCATCGCGCGCGTTGCCATAACCTGCTGCATGAACAGCATCTGCATCCGGAAAATATCATGCCGCTACAGTGGAACTCGGATGACGTCGATGACGTCAGTTTCACCGCCTATTTATGCATTGATATTGAAATGAATGATGAGCAGATTTCCGACCTGATCTATCAATGCCGTAAGGCCAAGACCGGGGTGGAAATGGTCCGTAGCCACGATGCCAAAACCTATGTCAATATTGTGGTGAATAACCGTAAGCAGATTGCCCAGATTATTCGCGACCTGCGTATGCATTTTGGCTTCCCGCGGATTATTCGTCTGGAACTGCCGCCCAATATTGCCGAAACATCCAAAGCCTGTTAATCATGATACGATAGTCCCGGGCCTGCCCGGCTAATCGTTTATGCTGTCCATACTTATAAAAGGAGAAATCGATGTCCCGCCAAGTGATCCATACTGAAAATGCGCCTGCTGCCATTGGTACATACTCTCAAGCCATTTTAGTTGGCAATACCGTGTACCTGTCAGGACAGATTGGCCTTGATCCTTACAGCATGGAACTGGTTGAAGGCATTGAAGCGCAAATCCGCCGTGTTTTTGACAACCTGAAAGCCGTCTGTGAAGCCGCAGGTGGCACGCTGGCTGATATTGCCAAACTGAACATCTACCTGACCGATTTATCCAATTTCCAGTTGGTGAACCAGATTATGGGTGAATATTTTGCCCAGCCATATCCTGCACGTGCCGCTTTAGGTGTGGCCAGCCTACCCAAAGGTGCACTGGTTGAAATGGATGGCGTAGTAATTATTAATCAATAACTTAGCTGTACAAAAAAGATACCATCGATAAGATGGTATTTTTTTATTCAAAAACCCAATCACAACAAATGAATTTTCAAATGATTTTTATTGACAAACGATAATAATTATCAATAATAACACTTATCTTATTTAATTCTTCATGGTTGTATCAATGTACGTTTGCTTGTGCCGTGGTATTACAGATCAAGATATTAAAGACGCCGTAGCGAATGGTGCTGAAAGCTATCGCGAAATTCGTGACCTGCTGGATCTGGGAACCTGCTGTGGCCGCTGTGCCCCTGAAGCACGTGCCATTATTAGCGATGAAGTGGCCGAACTTGCTGGCCGTCTCGCAGTTGCTGCCTAATTCCAATAAGAATAAATCCTTCGGTCCGTGGGCCGACTCTCCTCCCCCGCTTCTGACTCAGGCGGGTTTTTATTGCCCGACTGGGCCTTGCTGCCGAATCGCATTGATGACGATTTTCATTTGCTGTTCAATAAATTACTCGCCATCCTCCATCATCTTGTTTAAGATAAAGCTCTAGATTGCCTTAAAACTGTTTAGGGCAGAAATTGTGAGATGGAGTAGTGCAATGAAAGGCAATCGTGAGGTGATTAATCAACTGAATCAGGTGCTGTATCATCATTTAACGGCGATTAACCAGTATTTTTTACATTCGCGTATGTTTAATGACTGGGGCATTGAGCAACTCGGTTCGGCGGAATATAAAGAATCAATTCGTCAAATGAAACATGCCGATAAAATTATCGAGCGGATTTTATTTCTAGAAGGTCTACCAAATTTACAACATTTAGGTAAGTTATATATTGGTCAACACACCCAAGAAGTCCTGCAATGCGATGTGCGCAAGGTTAAAGAAAATCTTGAAGCGCTGCAAGCAGCGGTCGCTTTGGCTGAAAAAGAAATGGACTATGTAACGCGTGATCTGGTACAAGAAATTTTAGAAAAAGAAGAAGAATATCTGGACTGGGCGACCACGCAACTGGATTTAACTGAATCTGTCGGTATTGAAAACTATATTCAGAGCCAGCTTTGATTTCTTAAAGACATAAAAAAGCCATCATGATGATGGCTTTTTTATTGAGCTGAAACTATTTCGGCATATCTTTAATAACTTCATCATAGTTCAGTTCAGTTTTTTGAATGGTATTTAAACGCCAAAGCTGGTGATGTGCCTCCTCAACATAACCGTTGTAAGCCAATAAACGAATATATTTTAATAAGTTGTATTTGGTTGGATAACTCACCACCAATTTTTCATGTTGATGGATTTCATCCTGACTCATCTTGGTATAAGGATCTACCCGGATCCAGTCAATACGATGATTAAATTCAGTTAGCAAGAAGATCGGGTTTTCATTGGTAATTTTTTCCGGCTGCTGTTCATAGCGAATGCTCTGACCTAGTTTTGGTACAGCGGTATCATAATCCCGGTAAATGACTGCAATTAAAATAACACCAACTGCAAAGATGGCTTTTATCAGCCACGATGGCATAACAAGCTGCTTAACCATATCAGCTCGTTGTGCCAGCACTGTACCGATAATAAAACCTACTGGTAACAGGAAATAGGCATAATGCTGTGGAAACTCAAACATGGCATGCGTAACAAAAGCACCAATCATTAATATACCAACGACCGACTCCGGAGTTTTCACCCATCGCTGCATTTGATAGCCCAGGTAGCCGAAATAAGCCAAGAAAGGCACACCAATCACTGCCCCGTTCCAGATCAGGAAATCGATAATAAAATTATGTGCGCTACGAATCCAGACGGGACCCTGAACCGTATCAGTGATCGAGACAAAAGCAACACTGGTTTGATACCAGCCATAACCAAACCATGGTTGAGCCTGAATCGCGGCCAGCATTTGCTGCCAGATGGCGAGTCGTGACATATCCCCCGTGGCACGAGATACTACATCACGGCTTTGCACCACTTGGGCATCCATGACCTGAGTCGCCAATTGACTTAACAATGGAAAAGCGACAATACAGGAAATAAAAAAGATGAACCATGCTGTGCTGTAATACCATTTCAGGCGAATAATCCCTTTATATTGATAGAACGCTAGATACAATATGATCGCGATCCCAGCGACCCATGCTGTACGTGACTGACTTAAAGCAACTCCAATGACAATAATTGCAGCACATACAAATAACCATTTAGTCTGGATTTTTTTCTTTTCATAAAGGTATAAACAGCTCATCAATGCCATGACCAAAAAAGTCGCCATATTATTCGGCTGGGCAAAGTTGGCATAGGGACGTTGAGTACCACTGATATTCACCATGCCTGGCAGTATTGAATCCAGATTCGTCCACTGACATACAGCAATTAAGCCTGTAATCGTTCCTGAAGCTAAAAACACATAGTTAAGATTGGTAAAAGTTTCTTCCCAGTTATAGTTTCCGGTTGAAAGGTTATAACCCAACACACTTGCGAGCCAAAAGCTAAAAACAAAAATAAAGCCCATCATGGCAGTACTAAAGAAAAACACCTGCCCTGCTAGAAAATGTACAAGCGGCACACCAGCAAGTAGCAATATAGGTAAGCTAATAGCTGGAATTTTGAGTTTTTCTTTTAGACAGATGGCAGCAAGCGCGAATAAAGCGAAGAAGGCATAGAGTTCACCGGTATAGGTAACCCATGGTCGGTAATGCACTGGCATGAGCCATGCAAGGGAGATAAGAATTGCTGCGATCAGGGCGAGCGTGAATTTCATGTGGAGAATGCGCGGTGGAGGTTGGGCATATGATAATCAAAAAGCAGATTTGAGGTAATCTGCTTTTTATAGAGAGAAAAAATATTAGTTCCAAGGTCGGAGGTCGACGATTTTGATCACCTCGCCTTTATTAGTGTCTATAAGTACAACCTTATCTTGGTCAGCTGCACGCAATGGTAACCAGCCACTGGCTGAAGGATATTTATCTATAATCTGTATTACATCATTAAGCTGATTAAAATTTTGCAGTTGATCGATAGATTTTGCACGAGTACTGATTCGTACGATTGCAGCCTTCATATTAGTATAAGTTTCAGGCATTATTGTCGGCTCTGCAAATAATCTTGCATTTGCAATCTTTTCATTAACAGCCACCCATTGAGGTTTAAGTAAAGAATGTTCCTGATACACCGCCTCAGCACGCTCTTGGCTATCAACATCAATCATATTTAAACGCACAACTTGAAAAATTGAACCTGCCTGTACAATCCATATAGGACGAGATTGTGCAATATTATATACTCCGTAACTTAATGCTGTAATTTGCAATATAATTATCACACCTAAATCTATTTTTAATGTTTTTTTATTTTCTTTATAAACTAAGAAACCAAGAGCAGGTCCAATAATGACATCAATAATAATCAACATTAAAATGATATAAGTTACACCTTCCGCAGATGCTAAAGCGCCAGGATACCAGAGCAAAAATATTACACTAATAATGCAACATGCTATTAGAGCAGAAATAGTTAAATGACTAATAAAAAACTTTACACGTTTGGACATTCTTAGTACCTATGCAATTTTTAAAGGATAATCAGTTAATATTAGACAAAATTACTTCCATCAGATCCTCTGTTCCCAGGTTTGGATCAGCAGGTACACCGCTTCCCAACCATACAATAATATCTCCATTCTCTCGTATCATAAGTAGACTTCTAGCAGCTGGTAATGCTCCTGTATGATAAAAAACACTTTCTCCAGTTTTCATTTTCTTTTGTCTTAATGCTGCAGT
This sequence comes from Acinetobacter sp. YH12155, assembly GCF_013418255.1. Lineage (NCBI taxonomy): Bacteria > Pseudomonadati > Pseudomonadota > Gammaproteobacteria > Moraxellales > Moraxellaceae > Acinetobacter > Acinetobacter sp. YH12155. The sequence continues at coordinate 22,207 of NZ_VPCK01000007.1, read as the reverse complement.
TATCGTTATTAACCTGCCTTTGGTATCTTGATTCTGCGCAATTATTTCCAGAAAAGGTAAATTTCGTTGATATAAGAAAAAATGTATGAGTCTTGCATAATCAAATGCTGATCCGGATAATCCCGCAACCGGCCGCATTGCATAAAAATCAAATTTTTTTGTATAACTTGGGAAATAATGTTCTTCATGGCGGAAATCATATCTAGCTTCATCTTTTAAAAATGGGCCTTCTAATAGACGAATATTTTCAAAATTATATTTAAATAAATACTCTGATAATAATTGTTCATACTTTTTATTTGTTGCCTTTTCTAAAGCAACGGCTAATAAACAGTAATTCCTATTATCGTAACTATATATTTCCCCCGGATTATGGTCCAATCTTATAGTGCTTAATTTAGATAAATTATACGGACACCATGATTTCCCACCCTCTTGCATGAGGGGGTCTTGACTACGTAAACGGTCAAAGCCCGAGGTATGAGTTAAAAGTTGATGTAACGTGATGGTATTAATTCTTAAGTCAGTAGATGATGAAATACCTAAAGCTTGGCTCATTAACATCGTTCTATGAACCTGCCCTTGTGCTTCATGTTCTAAAAACAATGCTGCAGTAATAGGCTTTGTTAAACTTGCAAATCTGAATCTCGTATCTTCTTGGGTTTTTGCACCTGTGGTGCAAGATAAAATTCGGCCATCTTGCTTCTTAAGTACAAACTGATTCGACAAACTGCCATAGTCTTGCATTATTGTTTTTAAAATATGAATCATGGCATCTGTTGCTTGCCCATTGCAATGAATGGTTGTAGCTCCCCACCATGCTTCAAAAGTATAGCTTTTTTTTAGAAAAGGAGTTATACCATAGGTATGATAAATACCCCAACAAAAAATGGCGCAAAGATAGCTGAAAAACAGCATTTTTTTTAGCATATTCTTATGGATTATAAAAAGTCCCTTTACAGGGACTTTTTATAATATATCAATTAATCAGATACTACTCGGTTACTGCAGTACCATGAGTCATTGTTTCAGTATAAGTACAGCCAGTTGGAACAAATTTTTCTGCTACATTAGTATTACACTGCCATGCACCATTAACTGGACGAGTCCAAGTTAATATACTTTCTTTAAGTGTTGCTGCTGCAGAACTACCAAACTTACCTGAAACGTAACCTAGATCAGCACTAGCAACTGGTAAACCAACGAGTAAGCCGTCAAATCCGTTTTCCTCAGATAATTGTACTGTTTCACCTAACAGGTTAGATGTTGATGCACCTAAAACACAGGTAATTGGTGCTTCATTTGCCGCTATATCATCTTCAACATTAACAATTTTTGTCTTACCCTCAAGAATACATGTTTCAAGTGTTGTCTTAATTGAGCTTAACTCACCCATCACACGTGTTACTTGAGACTTCGCAATATAGTTTTGATACTGAGGAATCGCAATTGCAGCCAAAATACCGATAATTGCTACAACAATCATTAATTCAATCAGGGTAAAACCCTTTTGCATCGTTTTCATAACATTCTCCACAAATGTTTTTTGTTTATTTATAAGCCTAAAGAAAAAGCTCATTTAGCTTAATTTTATATTTAGCACTAAGCGTGCCAAGTTTTATTATAATAATTTTCGCAGAAAAAACAGCACTTTAAAAAAATATTTTTATTTTTGTAACTACTGTGTTTTATTTTGTGTAACTAACTGACAAAAATTGTCAGTTAGTTGACTAAAATCACCCCAGAATGATTGGTTTATTCCCTAATTCATTCTTTAAGTCATTTATTTTACGATCGTAGTACTGATCTAGCACTTTTCCAATCTGCTTAATCCCTTCAATTACACCTTCTTTAAACTTCTGCTGAGCGAGATGTTGAATAATATTTTGGCAGATTTCATCCCAAACTTGCTGGGTCGTTGCATCTTTAATTCCTCGATCAATCACAATCTCAACCTTATGCTCGCAGAGGTTCAAATAGAGCAGTACCCCGCTGTTATATTCCGTATCCCAAACACCTAATTCAGCAAACAACTGTCGTGCGCGGGTACGCGTATCCTGATAATAAGCCAAACGCGAAGGCAGACAGCCCTCAATTACCACCTGAATTTCGCCAATATGACCATGCTCGGCTTCTGTGACCGCATGCGCAATCGCGTACTGGTCCTGCTGGTTAAAAAAGCGCTTGGTGGCCGGCATGTAGAAAAAGTGCTTAAACCAGCGTTTTAAACTGGGCTGGCTCAGCTCCTGAGTTTTCGGCTGGGTAATAATTTCGGTTGTATCTGTTGTGGTTACCATGATCCTGATGCTCCTCCCCCGCCGAAGCCGCCGCCTCCGCCGCTATATCCGCCGCCTCCACCGCCACGACCGGCTGAGACCAGAAAAATATGAAAAATGGCTTGTGCCAGTGCGGTAATGAGTAAAAAGAAAATCCCAAGGCCCATCAACAGACTGGTAAATATGCCCACACCATTGACCAGCCCCGCCACCGTAGCCGCCACCGCAGCGGTTGAAGCGCTGAGCCGTTTACCAACAATATAAGAGCCAATCACCCCGGCAATTAAAATAAAAATTACTGTATTAAAAGTTTTTTCCCGAGCCTGCTGTTCACGCAGTGCCTGTTGCTGACGTTCTTGCAGCTCTTTAGCTGCATTGGCCGCCACTTCCGGATCCAGATTCAAAATACGTTCAATTTCGGCCAGACCGGCTTCAATGCCGCTGGCATATTGCGCCTGCTTAAAATATGGCGTGATCTGGTTATTAATAATCCGGCCCAGCACAATATCGGGCAATACCCCTTCCAGACCATAACCGGTCAGAATTTGAATACGGCGGTCATTCACCGCAATTGCCATTAGCAAGCCATTGTCATATTTGGCCGAGCCCAATTGCCAGCGTTCTGCAACGCGCATGGCGAAATCAAAAATATCTTCCTGACCGGTGGTCGGCACAATCACCACCCCAATTTGTGCTTTGCCCTGCTGATGCAGCGCTAAAATCCGCTGGCTTATCGCCTGTTTCTGCGCTGCACTCAGCAAATTGGCCTGATCAATTACCGGTTCATTTAAAGTCGGCAAGTCACGGATGGACTCGCCTTCTGCCATATCATTGGCAATCACCGGTTGTTCAACACTTACCTCAGATGCAGCGACTGTCTGACTCTGATGACGAGCATTGGCCGCACGTTGCTGTTCCTGAATGATACGCGCCGCCGCCAGGTCATCTGCTGAGCCGGTAACAGCGGTATCTGCCAGACTGAGTGAACTGAGCAATAGTGCACAGCACAACAGCAGGCTGTGCAGTATCCACCGGATGAGAGCAGTAATTGAATCAGGCATGATCCGCGGCTCCTTGGGGCGTGAGATTATTCAAACGACACGGTTGGTGCAGTTTGTGCGTTTTGATCGGCACTAAAGTTTGGCTTGGTGTCCATACCAATCACTTTTGCAGTCATCACCTGCGGGAACTGGCGTGAATAGGCATTAAAGTCCTGCACCGTGGTGATATAACGGTTACGCGCCACCGCAATACGGTTTTCGGTACCTTCAAGCTGTACCTGCAAATCCCGGAACTGCTGATTGGCTTTTAAATCCGGATAATTTTCTGATACCGCAATTAAACGCGACAACGCGCCAGTCATTTGCGCTTGCGCTTCCTGATAGCGCTGGAACAGGGCTGGGTCTTCCAACACCGCCTGATCGACTTTTAAGCCGGCCACATTGGCACGTGCCTGAGTCACTTCAGTCAGTACCTGCTCTTCATGTGCAGCGTAGCCTTTCACTACATTGACCAGGTTCGGTACCAGATCGGCACGGCGCTGATACTGGTTTTGTACTTCCGACCAGGCAGCGGTCACAGCTTCATCTTTGACCTGTAAGGTGTTATAGCCACAGCCACTCAGGGTCAAGCTGCTGCTGAGTGCCAGCATCAGCAGTGTTTTTTTCATCAAGTTCATGCCTTATCCTCTAATTATTTATTTGTATTTGTTCAATAATTTGATTCTAACGGTATTTTAGCCCAGTTTTGTTAATTTTATTTATCACTTGGAAAACATACACGCATGAAAAAACCAGACACATAATCGGCCTGGTTTCGATTAGTTATCCAACATCTGTTTGAATTAACTGAGTAATTGTGGTGGCTGTTCCTGCTGGAAACCTTCAACCTGATACTGCGTTGCCATGCACTGCTTCCAGTATCTAAGACTGCGACTGTAATTGATTTTGGCCGGATGAAAATCTTTCCGGTAATAGGACAGATATTCCGGCAATAACTGCAGCAGCATTTTCACCAGCAAATACAAACCAAACAGATTACCGCCGATTTTCGGCATACTGTTTTTCTTGTCCTGTAAAAATAGCTGTGAGGCGCTATAAAAAGTCAGACTGGCAAAACCGGCAGTCACACGGCGCATGATCATACTGCGCATGATCATACGGCGCAGGCGATGATCGGCATACACATGCTGATATACCTCAAACGCCACCGCCCGATGCTCAATTTCTTCAATCGCATGCCAGATCCACAGTTTGGCCGCATCATCATCCAGCGTACTCAGCACTTCCGGATGACGCAGAATATAGCCGCCCAGTAGCGCAGTAAAATGTTCAAAGGCACAGGTAATTGCCAACTGTACTTTGGGTGGCAGACTTTTGACATGATGATCTTTACGCGCCAGCCAGGCCTGAAAACGATCCAGCTGATAATCATCACGGCGCCAGGCGTTGTTAAATTCACGATGCGCCTTGGAATGCATCGCCTCTTGCCCGATAAACGCAGCAATTTGTGCCTGTAACTGCGGATCCTGAACCTGATCGCGTACATTGCGCACGCTATGCACAAAAAACTGCTCACCAATGGGAAAAGTGGAAGATAAGGCGGTAAGCAGATGCGACATCACCGGCGAATTGGCAAAATAATGCCGGCGGATAGCATGAGGATTAAATTTGAGCCGGCGAACCGTGATCCCAATGGCTTTCGGACGATGCAGATAGGATTTTTCTGCCGTCACTTGCGTCATGGTTACTGACCTTTTTTATTTTGGAGAAGCTCAGTATGTGAACAAAATCACTTTTCCCCTATGGCAAAAAGACCGATTCAATTTGCAAAAAACTTCAAAATGACCTGTTGCATAAAGTGTGTTTACAGCGAATTTGCTAGCAGCCCTTGTCTCTTTTTCATCTTCACCTACCGATTCTAAAACCAAAGTGATTAAAAAACCCGCTCTAAAAGCGGGCTTCTTGAATGAATTCAGCGTGAATCAGACATCCAGATAATCCAGAATGCCTTCTGCTGCCTGACGACCTTCCCAGATTGCAGTCACGACTAAATCAGAGCCACGTACCATATCACCACCGGCGAAAATTTTCGGGTTTGAAGTCTGGAACTTGAATTGCTGCTGTTCTGCAGCCACGACACGACCTGAACCATCAAGATTAATGTTCACATCGGCAAACCAGTTGGCTGGGCTGGTACGGAAACCAAAGGCCAACAGCACCGCATCTGCCGGCAGAATTTCTTCTGAACCCGGAATTGGCTCTGGACTACGACGGCCACGGCTGTCTGGTTCACCCAGTTGCGTGGTCACCACTTTTACTCCAGTAACTTTGCCATTTTCACCCACAATTTCAATTGGCTGACGGTTAAACTGGAATTCCACGCCTTCTTCACGCGCATTGGTTACTTCACGACGTGAACCCGGCATATTGGCTTCATCACGGCGATAGGCACAGGTCACTGACGCGGCACCCTGACGGATTGAGGTGCGGTTACAGTCCATCGCGGTATCACCACCACCCAGGACAATCACTTTTTTGCCTTCCACAGAGATGTATTCAGATGGATCTTTTTCCCAGCCCTGACAACGATTCACGTTGGCAATCAGGAAGTCCAGCGCATCATACACACCATCTAAGTCTTCACCGGCAAAACCACCTTTCATGTAGGTATAAGTACCCATGCCCATGAAGACAGCATCATAATCAGCCAGTAACTGGTCAATGGTGACATCTGTACCAATTTCGGTATTTAAACGGAATTCTACGCCCATACCGGTGAAAATTTCACGGCGGCGTTTCATCACATCTTTTTCCATCTTGAATTCTGGAATACCAAAAGTCAGCAGACCACCAATTTCCGGACGCTTGTCAAATACGACTGGTTTTACACCATTACGCACCAGAATATCGGCACAACCCAGACCTGCCGGGCCCGCACCAATAATCGCGACTTTTTTATCGGTCCATTTGACATGTGACATGTCTGGACGCCAGCCCAGCGCAAATGCAGTATCATTGATGTATTTTTCTGCATTACCGATGGTCACGGCACCAAAGCCATCATTTAAGGTACAGGCGCCTTCACAGAGACGGTCTTGTGGACAAACGCGGCCACAAACTTCTGGCAAAGTATTGGTCTGATGGCACAGTTCTGCCGCCTGAAAAATACGGCCTTCTGAAACCAGTTTTAACCAGTTTGGAATGTAGTTATGTACCGGACACTTCCATTCACAATACGGGTTACCACAGCCTAAACAGCGATGAGTCTGGTTGGTCGCCACTTCTGCGGTAAATGGCTTATAAATTTCCACAAACTCAGATTTGCGGACGTCAATCTCTTTTTTCTCTGGGTCTTGGCGTGCAACATCCAGGAATTGAAAGTCATTACTTAGGCGTTCTGCCATGTCTTTACTCCGTGGCTAGATGCAAGGGATTCACAGTTGCCTTGCATCTGGCTTCATTTCTGCAGTCGTGGAATTATTGAGGATCAGCTTGAGTTGTCTTTAACAAAGTCAGCAAGTTGGCTGCTTTTGGTTTTACCAGCCAGAACTTGCGGCTGTAGTAATCAAACTCATGGCGGATCTTGTACGCCCAGGCACTACCCGTTTCTTGAATATGCTCATCTAAGATACGTGACAAGAACTCTTTGTGTTCTTCCATCGACTCTGTAGAAATACGGTTTAACTCGATCAGCTCATGGTTGTAATGGTCAACGAAGTCGTTGTCCAAATCAAGTACATAAGCAAAACCACCTGTCATCCCGGCACCAAAGTTGTGTCCGACTTTACCCAGTACCGTTACGATACCACCGGTCATATATTCACAGCAGTGATCGCCCGCACCTTCAATCACGGCAAAGGCACCCGAGTTACGCACCGCAAAGCGCTCGCCCGCAGTTCCCGCTGCAAACAGTTTACCGCCAGTGGCACCGTACAGACAGGTGTTCCCAATAATCGCGGTATTCTGGGTCTGGAATGGCGAACCTTTTGGCGGGAAGATCGACAGACGACCACCAGCCATCCCTTTACCGACGTAATCGTTGGCATCGCCTTCCAGCTTGATGTGTAAACCACCGGCATTCCAGACACCCAGGGACTGACCTGCAGTACCGGTCAGGTTCATTTTCACCGGATGGGCTTCCATACCGAGGTTGCCATAACGGCGGGCAATTTCACCAGAAATACGCGCACCGATTGAACGGTCACAGTTGCCAATGGTGTAATTAAATTCACCACCGGTACCGGCTTCAATGGCTGGCAGCATCTCGCTAACCATCTGCTCGGCCAATACACCTTTATCGAACGGCTCATTGCCCTGTACTTCACAGTACTGCGCCTTACCTTCCGCGGCAGGATGCGATTCCAGCAAGGCACTTAAATCCAGATGTGCATGCTTGTCGGTTTCACCCGGCAGGATTTCCAGCAAGTCTGTACGACCAATCAGGTCTTTCAGACTGGATACACCCAGCGCCGCCAGCCATTCACGGGTTTCTTCAGCAATAAAGGTGAAGAAGTTGATCAGCATTTGCGGCTCACCAATATAGTGTTCCTGACGCAAGTGATCCTGCTGCGTCGCTACACCGGTCGCACAGTTGTTCAGGTGACAGATGCGCAGGTATTTACAACCTAAAGCAATCATTGGGGTAGAACCAAAACCGAAGCTTTCTGCACCAAGGATGGCCGCTTTCACCACGTCCAGACCGGTTTTTAAACCCCCATCGGTTTGTACGCGAACTTTACCACGCAGGTCGTTCACACGCAGCGCCTGATGCGCTTCAGACAGACCCAGCTCCCACGGAGAACCGGCATGGTGAATAGAAGAAAGTGGCGAAGCCGCTGTACCGCCATCATAACCAGAAATGGTAATGAAATCGGCATAAGCTTTCGCAACACCGGCCGCAATCGTACCAACACCTGGCTCAGAAACAAGTTTCACCGACACCATCGCCTGTGGGTTCACCTGTTTTAAATCGAAGATCAACTGTGATAAATCTTCAATCGAGTAAATGTCGTGATGCGGTGGTGGCGAAATTAAGGTTACGCCCGGTACAGAGTAACGTAAACGGGCAATGAGACCGTTTACTTTACCGCCCGGCAACTGGCCACCTTCACCTGGTTTTGCACCTTGCGCGACTTTAATCTGGAGGACTTCTGCAGAGGTTAAATACGCAGGCGTCACACCAAAACGGCCCGATGCAATTTGTTTGATTTTCGAGTTACGGATGGTGCCGTAACGCGCTGGATCTTCACCGCCCTCACCCGAGTTCGAACGACCACCAATGGTATTCATGGCAATCGCAATTGCTTCGTGCGCTTCAGGTGATAACGCCCCTAAAGACATCCCGGCAGAGTCGAAGCGCGGTAAAATCTCTTCAACCGATTCCACCTGTTCCAGTGGAATCGAATTGTCTGTTTTCAGTTTGAATAAATCACGAATGGTCGCGATTGGACGGTTATTCACAATCTCGGCGTATTCTTTGAAATCGGCATAATTGCCTGAACGCACCGCCTTGTGTAAGGAATTGATCACATCCGGGTTAAAAGCATGATATTCCTTGCCGAAAACGAATTTCAGTAAACCGCCCTGATCAATTGGCTTACGCGCTTTCCACGCAGTATCGGCCAGTTTTTTCTGGTCATTTTCCAGATCGACGAAGGTCGCGCCCTGAATACGGCTTGGTACACCGCTAAAGCAGGTATTCACCACTTCGGCAGATAAACCAACTGCTTCAAACAGCTGACCGCCACGATACGAAGCAACGGTTGAAATACCCATTTTTGACAGGACTTTCAGCAGGCCTTTTTCAATCCCTTTACGGAAGTTCGATTGTGCATAGACCGGATCACCGAGCAATTCACCTTTAGCGACCAAATCATTGATCACATCATAAGCCAGATATGGATAGATGGCGGTGGCACCAAAACCGAGTAACACTGCAAATTGATGCGGATCGCGGGCAAAACCGGTTTCCACAATCAGGTTGGCATCGGTACGTAAACCGGTATTGATCAGGTGGTGATGCACCGCACCAGTCACCATCACCGCATTGGCCGGCAGATAGCCTTCACGGATTTTCTTGTCGGAAAGCACCAGCAAGGTTTTGCCATCACGAATCGCTTGCGCAGACTGCTCGCAAATACGCGTGATTGCTGCCTCCAGACCTTCTGTTTCAGCATAGTTCAGGTCGATATCGGCAATTTCATAGCCTTTACGTCCTAAAGTACGAATCTGGTGCATTTTCGAGTTTGACAGCACCGGGCTGGAAATGATCAGACGATCAGCATGTTCCGGCCCCTGTTCAAATACGTTTTGCTCACGGCCCAGACAGGTTTCCAGTGACATCACAATCGATTCACGTAACGGGTCGATTGGTGGGTTGGTGACCTGCGCAAACTGCTGACGGAAATAATCCGATACATGGCGCACCTGACGTGACAAGACGGCCATTGGGGTATCATCGCCCATCGAGCCGACCGCTTCCTGACCGCTTTCTGCAATTGGACGCAGCAACTGGTCACGCTCTTCAAAAGTGACCATAAACATTTTCTGTGCCGCTTTCAGGCCATCGCCTTTTAAGCCCTGATCACATAAATATTCTTCTAATTCCGGGCTGCCTTGAACGCGAATTGAATTTTCACGTAACCATTCACGGTAAGGACGCATTTTTTTCAGGTGCTGGTTTACATCACTGGTGTCCAGCACTTTGCCGGTCATGGTATCGACCACCAGAATCTGGCCCGGACCGACACGGCCTTTCGACACCACATCTTCCGGTTCATAACCCCAGACGCCAATTTCAGAAGCCAGGGTGATATAACCATTTTTGGTGATGACCCAGCGTGCTGGACGTAAACCGTTACGGTCTAACATACAGATGGCATGACGGCCATCCTGAATCACCAGACCTGCCGGACCATCCCAGGCTTCCATGTGTTTCGAGTTAAATTCATAGAAGGCACGCAGGTCTGCATCCAGGGTTTCCACGTTTTGCCAGGCTGGTGGTACCAGCATACGTAGCGCACGGAACAGGTCCATACCACCACCCACGAGGATTTCCAGCATATTGTCCAGGCTGGATGAATCCGAACCGGTACGGTTCACAATTGGATTCAGCTCGGTTAAGCCCGGCAACAACGGGTTTTCAAATTTAGGGGTACGTGCCAGCGCCCAGTTACGGTTTGCAGTAATGGTGTTGATTTCACCATTGTGCGCCAGATAACGGAACGGCTGCGCCAGCGGCCAGCGTGGCAAGGTATTGGTCGAGAAACGCTGGTGGAACACCACGATATGAGACGCTAAACGCTCATCAGCCAGGTCGGTATAGAAGTCAGCAATCGCAGCTGGCATCATCAGACCTTTATAGCTGATCACAGTTGAACATAAAGTGGTCACATAGAAATACGGATCATTGCTGAGTTGCTGCTCGGCACGGCGACGCGCCAAAAATAATTTACGGTTAAATTCAACTTCAGTCACGCCAATCGGGCAGTTCACGATGACCTGTTCAAAGGCAGGCAAAGACTGCATGGCAATTGAGCCTAAGGCATCATTATTGGTTGGCACTACACGCCAGGCAATGACTTTACAGCCTTCTGCTTCAATTTCTTTGGTCAATGTCTGTTTGGCATGCGCAGCTAAGGCCGGATCGAGGCTCAGGAAAATGGTGCCCACAGCAAACACTTCACTTAAGGTAATGTCACTTAAGCGTTTGGCTTCTTCACGGAAGAACTGCTTTGGCATGGCAAGCAATAGACCGCAACCATCGCCCGTCTTGCCATCTGCGGCAATACCACCACGGTGGGTCATACAACTCAAACTATGAATGGCGGTCTTGACGAGATCATGGCTTGCATCACCCTGCATATGGGCGATTAAACCGAAACCACAGTTATCTTTAAACTCATCCGGTTGGTATAAACCTTGAGCGGGAGCTACAGTATTAGGCGATGGCATGTGCATAGCGTACCCTTCTTTCAACGCGCCCTTGCTGGGCATTAACAATCTACTTTCTTTTGCGACCTGGTCCGACTGACTTAGCTTAAGATCCATGTTGAGCAAGTTCATTTCTCCTAGCTCTGATCTTGAGTGATCAAGATGACAAGCTGAGGAAAACCGTGACTGCCTTTACGCACTTAAATCAAGCATAAACATTTGACGATTTCGCACAATCATTGAATCTTTCTTGCTCCAAAATAGGGACATTAACTCAATTGATGCACCAATAATGCAAAAATGATGCCAACTTTATTGTGCTATTTTTAAATGACTTAATTTGGGCAAGTTTCAGTGAGAGCGGTGCGCTTTCAGGGAAGTTTCGCTTATTTTATACGCACTGTTTTTGTGCATATCTTTATTTTTATACACCAGCCTGCGCTATTTTAGAACGGCAGTTTAATTGAAAGGATCGCTAATTTCTTGTTCTGTGGTGGTGTTATTCGATGCTGGTGCAGGTGGAGCAACACCACTTTGTGATTTTTGCACATCCACCACGTTTCCGTCCTGATCACGGCGGGTTACGGTGGTGGTTGTGGTGGAGCGTTGCGGACTGGTTGCGCTCTGTTTTGGTGCAGCCAGCAGACTTTCATCAATTTTCGGCAGCGCGGCCGGCTTTAAAGCCACTTCATAAAGTTTATTGTTCAGGCTCACTTCCTCTGCACCCAGGTCATTCACAAACGGCAGATAGTCCATAAAGCTGGTCACCACCGGTTTGACCGATGCGGGCAATTGCAGCGCTAGCTGTTCTAAAGCGCTTTGTGCCTGACTGGTATTTTTATAATTGCCATACAGTAATACATATTGCTCGGCGCGGTTTTCACCACTCAAGCGAATATAAAGAAAATTCTGGCGATCGGCCTGTTTTTTCAGAAAGCCCTTGATAATGTCTTCTTCGCTCACACGAAACAGTTCAATGGTCTGGTGCTTTCGCTGCTCGGAGATAAATTTGGTGCCGCGAAATTCAGGCTCATGCAGCCCCGAAGCGGTTAAACGCTTGGTTTGTTCCAGCGGTTTGACTTCGTCGATCAAGGCACCCAAATGCGTGGTTGCGGCGACTTTTGCCGGCTGAATCTGCAATTCAACTTCTGATTCCGGGGCTTTTTCGACTTCAATCAGCTCATCACGATCGGTAATAGCCCAGAAGATGATCGCCAGCAGCAGACACAGCGCACCACACACCAACCAGATGGAATTCTGAACACGTTGTTTGACGCTTTGTGATGCTGCTGCCATGGGATCCCTTATTTATGCTGCCTGATGCGCAAGAATAGACTGTTTCATCAATTCCGAGTCAAATTCCCGGGTAATGATGGCCTGTCCCAGACGCTGCATTAATACCAGTCGCAACTGGCCATTCAACACTTTTTTGTCATGGGCCATAAAACCGAGAAAATCATCCAACGGAATTTTAGGACATACTATCGGCAATTGGGCACGAGAAATGATTCTTTTTGTACGCTCAACATCGTCTGCAGAAATCCAGCCCATCCGATACGATAAATCGGCGGCCATCACCATGCCGGTCGCAACCGCTTCGCCATGCAGCCATTCGCCATAGCCGAGATAAGACTCGATGGCATGACCAAAGGTATGGCCTAAATTCAGCAATGCGCGTTCGCCCTGCTCTTTTTCATCATTGGCGACAATACGGGCTTTGTGCGCACAAGAACGGTATACCGCTTCTGCTAGTAAAACCGGATCACGCGCCACCAAGGCATCCATATGCTGTTCTAACCAGTCCAGAAACTCAATATCACCCAGCAGCGCATATTTAATCACTTCGGCCAGACCGGCAGACAGCTCACGATCGGGCAAGGTCTTGAGCTGCGACATGTCGGCCAGCACCACTTGCGGTTGCTGGAAGGCACCAATCATGTTTTTACCTAGCGGATGGTTAATTCCAGTTTTCCCACCCACACTGGAGTCGACCTGAGACAGCAAGGTGGTCGGCACCTGAATAAAATACACGCCGCGCTGGAAACAGGCCGAGGCAAACCCGGCCATATCACCAATCACACCGCCGCCGAGTGCCAGCACGGTACAATCGCGGTTAAACCCGGCCTCCAGCAGGGCATCAAAAATCAGATTGAGATGCTGAATATCCTTGTATTTTTCACCATCGGGCAAAATACATGTTGCCACCTGTTTACCCAGTGCTTCTATGGCAGTTTGATAGTGCTTTAAATACAAAGGCGCCACGGTACTGTTGCTCACAATCATGACCTGCTTGCCTTGAATATAAGGTTCCAGTAAGGTCTGCGGATTTAAATCACTGCCAATAAAAATCGGGTAACGGCGATCGCCGAGTTCAACATATAAGGTTTGCATGGTTTTAAAACACTGTACTCAATTAAATTGATTTTTTCGCCACGATCACATTCAGGATTTTTTGTGCCAGATCACGGGCTGCACCCTGATTGGTTTCAATAATATGATGCGCCACCTCACGATATAATGGATCGCGTACTGCAAGCAAATCTTTCAGTTTCTGTTCAGGATTTTCAACTTGAAGGAGAGGACGGTTTTTATCGCGGTAGGTACGTTGCAGCTGGATTTCCACCGGGGTATACAGATACACCACAATACCACGCCGTTTGAGGAATTCACGGTTTGGGGCCTGGGTGACCGCACCACCGCCGGTGGCAAGAACCAGTTGAGTGCGAGAGGTCAGCTCGTCAATAACGGTGGTTTCACGGCTACGGAAACCGCTTTCCCCTTCTTTTTCAAAAATCCAGGGAATGGTGGCCCCGGTACGGCGCTCGATTTCATGATCACTGTCCAGGAACTCGCGTCCGAGCAGCTCTGCCAAATGTCGCCCTACCGTGGTTTTTCCGGCCCCCATCGGCCCCACCAAATAGATATTTGGCAGGGCGTTAAACTCTTTGCTTGGCAAGGAGTCACCTATTTATTTTGTTAAATTGAAAATATATTAATGATTTCTTGAAACACTGTCATTAACAATTCGTGGTGTCACAAAAATCAGCAACTCAGTTTGAGTATTGGTTTTCACATTATTTCTAAACAAGTTACCCACCACTGGCAATTCCCCTAAAAATGGAACCCGCTCATTCTGGTTCTGCTGAATATCATCAAAAATACCACCGAGCACGACAGTTTCACCATCATTGACTAACACATTGGTTTCCAATTCATTGGTATTGATGAGATAACCTGCTTGAGTCAACTGCCCTACTGTATCTTTTTCAATTTTTAATTCCATTTGGACTTTTCCATCTGGAGTAATGCTTGGGGTCACTTCAAGTTTTAAGTTGGCGTCAACAAAACTTGTGGTTGTTCCTGATTCTGCACTCCAAGTCTGATATGGAATTTGATCACCTCGTAGAATATAGGCTTTCTGTTTATCGCCTGTCAGGACTTTAGGTGCAGACAATACTTCCCCATGCCCATCCGCCTGTAAAGCAGTTAACTCCAGATTCAGCATATAATCTGAAATTTTCAATAACCCAAAGTTAAATGTCCCCGCAGAGCCTGTACCTAAATCTACCCCCAAGTCAAAGCTTGGTTGGAAGTCTCCTCCCCATACCGGGCGATTATTTAATTTATTGGCACTCCAGCGAATCCCCAACTCACGGGAAAAGTCAGTTTGAGCGGTAACAATACGAGCCTCTACCATGACTTGCTTGACCTGAACATCTAGCAAATCCACCATATTTCGAATTTTATCAATAAAGTCTTGAGTATCATTCACAATTAAGGTATTGGTACGGGCATCAATCGAAACTGACCCTCGAGAACTCAATAAACTTTCTCGCCCATCATTACTGCCTGATCCGCTAGAGTTTGAGGCGCCTTTATTCTGAGTAATCAGTTTCTCGATATCAGCAGCCTTGGCATAATTTAACTGGATATATTCGGTTTGCAGCGGCGCCAGCTTGACGCTTTGAGCAATCGCTTTGGCTTCTTCTTCTTCGGCCTTGATCAGCTCTGCGACGGGTGCAATCCAGATCACATTGCCATTACGGCGTTTATCCAGATTTTTGGTTTTTAAAATAATATCCAGCGCCTGATCCCACGGCACATCTTTGAGACGTAAGGTGATATTGCCTTGTACCGTATCGGCGGCAACCATGTTAATTCCAGTAAAATCCGCCAGTAACTGCAGCACACGACGCACTTCAATATCCTGGAAATCTAAAGAAATCTTTTTGCCAGTATAGCTTTGTGCTGCACGTGGTTTAAACGGGTTCTTATCTACCGGGCGTTTCAGGCTAATGCTCAGTTTATTTTCCGCCTGATACGCCATATATTCATAGCTTCCGGCAGACTGAATAGTAATTACCCCATTACCACCATCATTTTGCGCATCAATGGTAGATACCGGCGTGGCAAAATCATTGACATTTAAACGGCGTGCCAGATGCGCAGGAATTTTATTGCCCAAAGTACGGACAATAATTTTACTGCCTTGCTGTTGCACATCGACCGGGGTATTGCTGCCTGCCAGGTCAATTACTACCTGACCTTCCCCTTCTGCACCACGCTGGAAGCCGATATTCGATACGCCTTGAGCCGTCTGCTGTACAGCTACTGGTGTTGCGGCTGGCTGAGTGCTGTTAATTTTAAGAATAAAAGTATTGCCTTCGACACGGGTAGTAAAAGCACCCGCTTCAGCCAGATTGACCGTTAAACGTGCACGCTGGGCATCGGAACTGACATCCACCGAGCTGGCTTCCCGGGTTGCAACCGGAATGCTGGCCTGTTTTAAGGTTTGCTGGGCTTTATCAAAATCCAGCACCAAACGTGATGGCTGCTCAAGCTGATAGGCTGCAGGCTGAGATGGCAAGCCATTGAACATGACACGAATTTCAGTACCTTGTCCTGGAATTTGCATTGGTACAATATTGGTAATGCTGACCTGCGCATTGGCCACTTGCATGACGGCCATCGCAACAGCGCCCATTGAAAACTGACGGAACAAATTGTTCATTGTAATGCCATCCCCAAAAATAAAATCTTTCACAGTATTATTCATTTTTATTCCTTTAATTTATGGCGCCGGCCCAATCAGTACTAGACTTCTTGGACGTTCAACATACCCTTCGCGACCATCTGGAATAATCTCAATTAAGTCAATTTGTGTCGGCGTAATATTGATGACCCGACCATGATTCAAGCCCATATAGCTGCCGCGCTGAATCCGTTCAATTTCACCATCTGGAGTTTGAATCAGGGCCAGAATCTCGCCGCGTTGCCCGCGCATACTGCCTTTCATACTTAAGGTTTCCAGTGCATAGCTTTCTAAAGGCTGCAACTGGCGCGACAGGTTTGGATAAACCCGTTTACCCGCCATAATTTTCAGCTCGGCCGCCAGAGAACTTGGCATAAACGGGCTTTTCAGCTGATGTGCTGCATAGTTAAATACAGGTGCCGGCTCAAAAGTCGGTGCCGGTTCAATCGGTAACGGCGGCTGATTACGGATTTCTGCCATTTGTGCATTCACGGCATCAATACGTGAATCACAGCCTGCAGCCAGTAGGCCCAACACCAGAACCAACGAAAGTTTTTCAAATTTCATCATTGTGCTGCTCCTGTGGCTGGAGTCGTACTATTACCGGCCTGTGCATCGGTATTCCCGACATAGCGATAGGTCTTGGCTTTCGCGACATAGGTAATTTGTGGAATATCGGTTTTCTTTTCCTTGTTTTCACCGGCAGTAATAGTGAAATCATGCATGGTCACAATTCGCGGTAAAGCGGCTGTACCGCTCACAAAAGAACCAAAAGCATGATAATCACCGGTGGCTTCAATCGAAATTGGCTGCTCGATAAAGAACTCTTGCTTGATTTCATTTTCCAGACGGATATTTTTAAATCTTAAGCCTGAATTCACGCCCGTAACGTTGACATCTTCAACCAGACCTGGAATTTCGGTTTCTTTTGGCAACTGTTGTAGCTGCTGGTTAAAGTTGGCTTCCATTTCCTGTAACTGCGCCTGATATTGCTGCAAGTTACGCAGTTTGGAATCTTTTTCACGAAATTCATTCAGCAGGTTCTGCTCTTGTGCACGCGCATTGGAAATTGCATCCAGCTTCGGCTTGATGGCCAGGAAATAGCCCAGGATGGCAATTAAAATAATAATAAAGATCCAGATGGTCAGCTTGACGGAAAACGGCCAGCTGCCATAGTTATTCGGATCTAAGGTATTCCATTGCTGCAGGAATTTATCCAGCGTCATTTTTTTCTTTGGTGCAGCAACAGTATCCTGATTCATTTCTTCATATTGATCGAGACTCATTGTACTGCCCCCGCTGTTGCTTGAGTACCAGACGCAGGTGCTGTGCCTGGAAGTGCAATTTCATCCAAATCTGCCGTTACCACGAAGCTGCCATAGCTTTCTTCTACCCGTGGAACAACCGAACTTGGTGCCTTGTTTTTATTTTCTTCAACGGCCAAGAAAGAATTCATGAAGGCGTTACGATACCATGGCGATGCTTCCAGATTACGCAGGAACTCTGCTACCGTGTTTGGACTTTCGGCCTTGCCTTCAAAGGTAAATTTATTGCCAATACGGGCCACTTTGGTCAAATACATGCTACTTGGGGTAACGCGGACCAGCTCATCGACCAAACGTACCGCGACCGGACGCTGACTTTGCAGACCCTGAATCAGCTTCATGCGCTCGACAATGGCATTACGCTGCTCTTGCAGGCCTTCCAGCGACTTTAACTGTACATCCAGATTCTGGTTGGTACTGATCACCAGCTGATTGGCCTGTTCCTGATCTTGAAGTTTATGATTGTAATAGAACCATGCCAGCGTGACGGCCAGCACCCCAATTAATGCAGCCCCAATACAAACCGCAATAAATTCTTTTTTTCGTTTTTCTCTTAGCTCATCACGCCAAGGGAGTAAGTTAATTTTTGCCATTAATCAAAACTCCTCAATGCCAAGCCACATGCCACCATCAATGAAGAGGCATCGCTTTCAATTCTTTTAATATCAATTTTGGAGGAGAAACCCATCTGTAAAAACGGATTGGCAATGGTGACGCGGTAACCCAGTTTTTGCTGTAGTAGCTTGGCCAGGCCTGGAATATTGGCATTCCCACCGGCCAGCAGAATATGGTCAATTTCATTAAACTGCGATGAGGAGAAGAAGAACTGCAGCGAACGTGCCGCCTGCTGCACCACCGCCTCAAGGAATGGCTCCAACACTTCAACATCATAATCATCTGGCAAGGTACGGCTTTTCTTGGCGCGGCCGGCTTCTTCAAAGGACAGACCATAACGGTTCTGGATTTCCTGGGTCAGCTGCTTGCCACCAAAGACCTGCTCGCGGGTATAGATAATTTTATTGTCTTTGAGTACCGACAGCGTGGTCATAGTATGACCAATGTCTAACACACCAATGGTATTTACCCCCATCGGCAAGGTATCGGCGAAGACTTTAAAGGCATTTTCAATGGCAAAGCTTTCGACATCTGCCACTTTTGGGGTTAAACCGGCCAGTTCAATCGCTTCACAGCGACTCTCGACATTTTCCAGTCGTGTCGCCACCAGCAAAACATTGACCCGGTTTGGATTGGCCAGACGATCAGGCAGCACCTCAAAGTCCAGGCTAACTTCATCTAATGGGAAAGGAATATATTGCTCTGCATCCATCCGGATTTGAACTTCACGTTCGTCATCCGTCATATCGGCATCCATCTCAATGGTCTTGCTAATTACCATTGAGGTTGGAATCGCTAAAGCGGCAGCTGTTGTCGGTGTATTGGCCAAATTAAAGGCACGCTCGAGCGCATCCCCTACAGCTTCAGGATTCAGAATATTTTTCTCAACCACACTGCCCTCTGAGAGCGGTACCAAGGCGTAACTTTCCACCCAGTAACGATCATTCTTTACAGAGAGCTCCAATAACTTAACAGAAGTAGAACTAATATCTACACCTATTAACCCCTTACTCGGTTTACGATATAACCTGCGCACAATAAGTTTTTCCTATTATTTTTTTATCCCCAAAAAAAATGCCATTCACTAAGTTGCTTTGTGGTCTATATTTTTGTACGGATACAATAACTCATCTAACAATCCGTATGGGTAAAGGCTATACTGACCAGCAATTAGTTTGCCATTAGCTCTTATTAAAACTTACTTGTTATGAAAAAGCTATCTTGTTCGGGCCGTGTTCATCCATTTTTTTTGCTCATAATTATTGTGTTAGTTTCCATTCCGATGGGTTTTTATGGCATGTATCTCTATATTGCCCCATCTTTGCCGGAAATGACCACTCTAAAAAAAGCGCCTCTTTTGAAGCCTTTACAAGTTTATAGCACGGATAATCAGTTAATTGCAGAGTATGGTGGCAAACTTTCTGTACCTGTCGAGTACAACCAGATTCCCGAAAAGTTTATCTATGCCTTTTTAGCGGCTGAAGATTCGGCCTTTTTCGAACATAGCGGCATCAGCTTTAAAGGCCTAGGCCGTGCGGTGAGTGAAGCGGTGACCGGTTCTAATGTGCAAACCGGTGGCTCGACCATTACCATGCAGGTGGCCAAGAACTATTATTTAAGCCCGGAACGCACTTTAAGACGCAAACTGACTGAAATTTTTCTAGCCCGAAAAATTGAACAGAACCTGTCCAAAGAAGAAATTCTGACCCTGTATGTCAATAAAATCTTTCTCGGTAAAAATGCTTACGGGATCGCGGCAGCAGCCAAAATTTACTATAATAAAAGCTTGGAAGAACTGAGTATTGCGCAAATGGCGATGATTGCGGGTCTGCCAAAAGCGCCATCACGTTACAATCCAGTGGTCAATCCGGAACGTGCCTTAGAACGTCGCAACTGGATTCTGGGCCGGATGCTGCAACTCGGTTATATCAACCAGAATGAATATCAGGGTGGGATTGCCGAGCCAATTAACCTGGATATGCCGGATCGCAGTATCAGTAATATTCACCCCTATGTTGGGGAAATGGTCCGAGCTGAACTGGTCAAAAAATTCGGCAAGCAGGCGGTTGATTCTGGTTATAAGGTTTACACCACCATTGACAGTAAACGTCAGGCTTATGCCGAGCAGGCGGTGCAAAATGGTCTAGAAGCATATGACCGCCGTCATGGCTGGCGCGGTGCCGAAGCGCATGACCAGCCACTGAGTAACTTTCGTGCCTTTGCCAACACCTATCCCGCACAAGTCACCAA
Organism: Acinetobacter sp. YH12155; assembly: GCF_013418255.1. Taxonomy (NCBI): domain Bacteria; kingdom Pseudomonadati; phylum Pseudomonadota; class Gammaproteobacteria; order Moraxellales; family Moraxellaceae; genus Acinetobacter; species Acinetobacter sp. YH12155. Next base: position 1,776 of record NZ_VPCK01000007.1, on the reverse strand, counting down.
AGTCCTGAACAATTCTTTTGAAGCCCTGATGCAGGATGGTTCTACCGTCACTGTCCCGTGGTCTGGCATGTCCTGGGCGCGTCCCTATCGCAATGCCAATAGTGTTGGCGCAGCACCAAACCGGGCAGCTCAAATTGTCAAAGTTAACGATATTGTCCGTTTACGCCCCAACCAGAACAAAAGTTCCTGGTCACTGGTGCAAGTTCCCAAAGTTCAGGGGCAGCTGATTGCAATTAACCCAAACAATGGCGCGATTGAAGCCATTGTCGGCGGTTATAACTTTTATCAATCGACCTTTAACCGTGCCTTGCAAGGCTGGCGCCAGCCAGGCTCAATTATCAAACCCTTTGTTTATGCGATGGCGCTGGAACGCGGCATGACACCGCATACCATGGTGAATGATGCGCCAATTACCATTGGCAAATGGTCACCACGTAACTCGGATGGCCGTTATCTGGGCATGATTCCTTTACGCCGTGCGCTGTATTTATCTCGAAATACCGTTTCAGTCCGCTTACTTCAAACCGTCGGTCTGGACCGTACCCGCCAACTATTTATGGATTTTGGCTTGCAGGAAGACCAGATTCCGCGTAACTACACCATCGCCTTAGGTACGCCACAGGTGCTGCCGGTGCAAATGGCCACCGGCTATGCCACCTTTGCCAATGGCGGTTATCGGGTACAACCGCATTTTATTCAGCGTATTGAAGATGCGTATGGCAAAACCATCTATCAGGCCAATCCTGAATATGCCTGCATTGCCTGTATCAGTGAAGATGAAAAAAATCCTGAAACAGCTGAAGTAAAAACGCCAGATGATGAAGTGATTGAAGTCACCAATCAGTCAATCCAAACTGCAGATGCAGCGCCAGCCAACAAGATTGAACGCAGCCAGTATCGTCAGGCACAGCGTATTTTAAAATCCAGCTCGGCCTATGATATGGCCAATATTCTACGTGATGTGATTCAGTACGGTACCGGACGCGCTGCCCTGCGTATTGGCCGTAATGATATTGGTGGAAAAACCGGAACCACCAACGATGCCAAAGATGCCTGGTTCGCCGGCTTTAATGGTAAACTGGTGACCATTTCCTGGGTCGGTTTTGACCAGCCAACGACTTTGGGTCGTCGTGAATATGGCGGTGTCGCAGCCCTGCCGATCTGGACCGAGTTTATGGGTAAAGCCCTGCAAGGTACACCGGAAGCCTGGGTCAGTCTGGACCGTAAAGGCAACCAGCTAAGCCGCGATAGTGCCAGCAATGACAGCATGGACCAGGAGTTGCAGCAGCGCTATCGTTCATCACCGCCATTGGCCCGTCCGCTGTATCGTCCTGCGCCTGCACCGGTCGCGCCTGCACCGCAGCATGATTTTGATGATTTGCCGGGTGAGGAAATCCTGATTCCGGATGAGGCGACTCCACCACCAATGCAGCCTCAGCCACAGCAACCGGCACAGCCGCAACAACCAGCGCAAAATCAGCAGCAGAATTCTCGCCCTGATGCGATTGAAAACCTGATTGATGAAGTCTTATAAACGCACAACAAAAAGCCCTCAACTGAGTAATGCCAGTCAGTTAAGAGATTGACTGGCTTTTTCTTGGGTATTTTTGAGGTTTTCCTTTTACAACCCTTGGATAACTCCTCACTCTTCTCTCAGGTATAACATACCGATTAGATTTCTCCATTAAACTTTCCAGATGTTTGGGTAGATTACCTGCAGAAGCCAAAGAGTCGAATCTGAGTAAATTAAGAAGGGCAATAGATGCAATATGAAAA